>CALROE020000452.1:0-4146 GCA_943369715.1 Bradyrhizobium ivorense | reverse complement strand
CAGCGTCAGCACGCCGTGCCCGCTGTTGGTATCAGCGGCAATCCCGGCGATCCCCGAGATGGTGCGCCATTTGCCGGCCTCGATCGTGGCGCCGATGAAGACGCCTTCGGTGACGGTGTTCTGCAGGATCTTGTGCTTGAGAAATTCCGGTCCGAGTTCGGACGCCAGCCGCAATCTGTTCTTCAGGCTCGGCGAATAGAACACCTTGTCGGTGCCGCCCTGAAACACGATGGTGGTGCCCTCGGGGCCGCCGGCGAGCAGGTTCTGGAATTCGCGCCCGCTCAATACCCCCGCGGCAGCGGGCAGGGCAGGGCATATCAGCGCCGCGAGCATGACGGCGATCCGTAAACCCCGGTGGCCGTTCGCTCCGGACTTGGTCGTGAAGGTTGTCGCCGTGAAGGTTCTGGATGACATTGCAGCAATCGAAAGGTGCGCAAAGCGCGCGGGAAGACCGCTTTGGCCGGAATAATGCGAACAGCAATTTTTGAAATCCAAGCATACCGCAGGTTGACCGTCAATTTGATGACGGGCCATCGTTGATGACAGGCGCCGGGCGTGACAGATTGCGGCGATGCGAATGTGCCTTGTGAAATCGCTGCTGGTTGCCGGGCTGGCCTTGCTCGCGGTCTCGCCGTCGATGGCGGCAAGCGAGTCGCGAAAGACCGTGGCGAAATCGGCGCCGCGGCTGGCGCTCGTGATCGGCAACGCCGATTACGCCAGGCTCGGCCGGCTGAGCAACCCGGGCAGCGATGCGCGGCTGATCGCCGGGAAGCTGCGGCAACTCGGCTTCGACGTCACCCATGCGGCCGACCGCGACCTCAAGGGCATGACATCAGACGTCGAGGATTTTGCGCGCAAGGTCAGGGAGCGTGGGCCGGAGACGGTCGCGGTGGTGTATTATGCCGGCCACGGCGTGGAAAACGACTCCCTCAACTATCTGGTGCCGGTCAACGCCGACATCAAAAAGCGCAGCGATATCGCGCCACAGTCGGTGAGTGTAAAGCGCATCGCGGATCGACTGTCGGCCGCCGGCAACCAGCTCAATATCCTGATCGTCGATGCCTGCCGCGACAATCCGTTTCCGCAGGGCGTGACGGCTTCGGGGACCCTCGGCCTGGTTCCGATGGGGGCGGTCTACGGCGTGTTCATCGCCTCGTCGACCGGATCGGGCAAGATCGCGTTCGACGGCGAGGACGGACATAGTCCCTACACGCGGGCGCTCGGCGAAGCCATCACGGCGCCGGGCGAAAAGCTGGAAGACGTGTTCAAGAGCGTCCGCCGCCAGGTCCGGCTGGCGACGGGCGAAGCGCAGATACCATGGGAGTCCACGTCGCTCGAACTCGACTTCTATTTCGTTCCACCCGCGCCGCCGCCGAGCCCCGCCGAGCAATTATTCGCAGCCGCCGGCGAGACGGGCAACGTCGCCTTATACGATCTCCTGATTGACCGGTTTCCGGCCAGCGCCGAGGCTGCCGCGGCGCGCCCGATCGTCGACAAACTCAGACAGACGGCCGCCAGCGAGCCGCCTGCGGCCTCCGCGGCACTGGTGCTGGCGCGAGCCAGGCAAGCGCGCACACCGGAGGCGTATGATCTGGTGGCGTCGCTGTTTCCCGATACGGCCGAGGCCGAGGAAGCCCGCGCCGCCGCGTCGCGGCTGCGCGAAGCCACCGTGCTCGACAGTGCGGGGCCGACCTACGAGGGCCGCGAACTCGTCACCCTGATCCAGCAACAACTGGCGCGGCTCGATTGCAGGACGGGAGAGCCGAACGGCGTATTCGAGACGTCGACCATTCAGGGCCTGCGGCGCGCTACGCTGCTGTCGGACGAGCGCTATCTCTGGTACCGCCCGACCATGGCCGCGTTACGCGCGCTGCGGAAGATCGATGCCAATGACGGCTGCAGCCGGCAGAAAACCGTCGCCGCCCCGCGCTGCCTGCGGATCAACAATGAGGACTATTGCCAATAGCGGTCGCGCCGGCGCCGTACCGGCATCTGCATGATCGGTTACAGCTCGACCATGTCAAAATCGCTCTTGGCCGTGCCGCATTCCGGACAGACCCAATCATCCGGAACGTCGGCCCATCTGGTACCGGGAGCGAGGCCTTCGTCCGGATCGCCCACGGCCTCGTCGTAGATGTAACCGCAGGTCCGGCATTGCCATGATTTGAAGGGCTCGGCATTCATCTGGATCGTCCTTTCTGCGATGCGGGAATTTGCGAGGAGTCGTTATGCAGCAGGCACGACCGGGGCGGGCGGGAACACCATCCGGTCGTCGGTCCGGCAATAGCGGTCCGCGAACATGCGGCCGACCGGATGATAACGGTCCATGTGCACGCGCATGGCCTCGGGATCCCATAATTCGTCGCGGATATGGAAATTGATGCCTTCGCCCATGATGAGCTGACGGTCGCCGTTCACATCGATGGTTTTCCAGGTCTTGCATTCCATCGACCATGGCGCGTCGGCAAGCCGCGGCACCGCGATTTTGGTCGAGGGCGAAAGCTTCAGTCCGAGATAGCCGGGCTCGCCGATCTCGGGTGGAAAGTCGCCGCTGGAATCGTGCATCGCCCGCGCCAGCGGCTCATCGGTCATGCTGACGACGAATTCCCCTGTGCGCTGGATGTTGACCACCGTGTCCTTGACGCGGCCGTCGGGCCGCAAATTGGCAGCAAACATGCACAGCGGCGGATCCTCGCAGAACACGTTGAAGAAGCTGAACGGCGCGGCGTTGACAACGCCGGTGGGGCCAATCGTGGTGACCCAGGCGATCGGCCGCGGCAACACGAAGGCCGTCAGTACCTTGTAGCGTTCTTTAGGCGCGAGTTCGTCGGGGGTGTATTGCATGGTGCATTCCCAGTTTTGACCGGATTCCCGGCGAGCCACCTTGTCTTAAAAGCCGACGCGGTTCGAGATGGCGCTGTTGATAAACGAAGATGCGGGACTTTTGAGAATTGCCGCCGCCTTGAGGTCCTCCAGCTTGGCGTTCCGCTCGGCGCGCCCAACAAACGGGCCATACAAAATAAGTGCACAGTTTTTATGCAATCATCTCTCTTTGTATGCAATGACATATACAGCCGGGAGGCGCCGCCCCAAGCCTATTTCTACTATTTGTCAGCTTAATCAATATCTTAGATTTGAATTAGCTTCCCATTAAGATTTGGCACAAACCTTGCGATGCCGGTTCCAAAGCCGATTCCGTCCGTAGCTTTGGAGCATCACATGAAGCGTCGCGATTTTCTGAAATCCGTCACCGGGGTAGCGGCAGGCGCCATGGTGCCGGCGCCGGCGATCTGGTCCGCCGCCAAGGCCCAGGCCCGCTCCGAGACGCTGCTGATCGTATCGGAAAGCGGCCCCAACAACCTCGACATCCATGGCGTCGGCACCAACGTGCCCGGCTATGAGGTGTCGTGGAATTGCTACGACCGGCTGATCACCCATGAAATGAAGACCGGCCCCGGCGGCGTGGCGTATTACGACCGCGACAAGTTCAAGCCCGAACTCGCCGAAGACATGAAGGTCGGCGACATGTCGGTGACTTTCAAGCTGAAGAAGAACGCCAAATTTCACGACGGCGCGCCGGTCACGGCGAAGGATGTCAAATGGTCGCTCGACCGCGCGGTCAGCGTCGGGGGCTTCCCGACCTTCCAGATGGGCGCGGGCTCGCTGACCAAGCCCGAGCAGTTCGTCGTGGTCGACGACAGCACGGTGCGGATCGACTTCGCCAGGAAGGACCGCCTGACGATTCCCGATCTCGCTGTGATCGTGCCCTGCGTGATCAATTCCGAACTGGTGAAGAAGAACGCCAGCGAGAAGGACCCGTGGGGTCTCGAATATACCAAGCAGCAGACCGCAGGTTCCGGCGCCTACAAGGTGACGAAATGGACCGCTGGCACCGAAGTGATCATGGAGCGCAATGACGACTGGGTCGGCGGCCCGATGCCCAAGGTCAAGCGCGTGATCTGGCGCATGGTGCCGCAGGCCGGCAACCGCCGCGCGCTGCTGGAGCGTGGCGATGCCGATATTTCCTACGATCTGCCCAACAAGGATTTCGTCGAGCTGAAGGACAGCGGCAAACTCAACATCGTGTCGGTGCCGTATTCCAACGGCGTCCAGTACATCGGCATGAACGTCAAGATCCCGCCGTTC
>CALROE020000451.1:0-4149 GCA_943369715.1 Bradyrhizobium ivorense | reverse complement strand
GGCAAGCTGCTGTTTGCCGGCCGCATCATTCCTTACCGCGGCTCGTGGCTCGACATTGAGTTCGACGCCAAGGACATCGTCTATGCGCGTATCGACCGCCGCCGCAAGATTCCGGTGACCTCGCTGATGTTCGCCCTCGGTCTCGACGGCGAAACCATCCTGAGCACCTTCTACAAGAAGATCAGCTACAAGCGCGCCAAGGAAGGCTGGCGCGTGCCGTTCGACGCCACCCGCTTCCGCGGCTACTCGACCATCAACGACCTGATCGACGCCGACAGCGGCAAGGTCGTGCTCGAAGCCGGCAAGAAACTGACGGTGCGCGCCGCGCGCCAGCTGCAGGAAAAGGGCCTCAAGGCGCTGCGCCTGTCCGACGAAGAGCTGGTCGGCAACTATCTCGCCGAGGACCTCGTCAATCCGAAGACCGGCGAAATCTACGCCGAGGCCGGCGAGGAAATCACCGAGAAGTCGCTGAAGGCGCTCAACGAGCAGGGCTATAAGGAACTGCCGCTGCTCGACATCGACCATGTCAATGTCGGCGCCTACATCCGCAACACGCTGAACGCCGACAAGAACATGACGCGTGAAGACGCGCTGTTCGACATCTATCGCGTGATGCGTCCCGGCGAACCGCCGACCATCGACTCCGCGCAGACCATGTTCCAGTCGCTGTTCTTCGACTCCGAGCGCTACGACCTGTCCGCGGTCGGCCGCGTCAAGATGAACATGCGCCTCGAACTCGACGCGCCCGACACCCATCGCACGCTGCGCAAGGAAGACATCCTGGCCGTCATCAAGACGCTGGTTGACCTGCGCGACGGCAAGGGCGAGATCGACGACATCGACCATCTCGGCAACCGGCGCGTGCGCTCGGTCGGCGAGCTGATGGAGAACCAGTACCGCATCGGCCTGCTGCGCATGGAGCGCGCGATCAAGGAGCGGATGTCCAGTGTCGATATCGACACCGTGATGCCGCAGGACCTGATCAACGCGAAACCTGCCGCGGCCGCCGTGCGTGAATTCTTCGGCTCGTCGCAGCTGTCGCAGTTCATGGACCAGACCAACCCGCTGTCGGAAATCACCCACAAGCGCCGTCTTTCGGCGCTTGGGCCGGGCGGTCTGACCCGCGAGCGCGCCGGCTTCGAGGTGCGCGACGTGCATCCGACGCATTACGGCCGCATCTGCCCGATCGAAACGCCGGAAGGCCCGAACATCGGCCTGATCAACTCGCTGGCGACGTTCGCGCGCGTCAACAAGTATGGCTTCGTCGAAACGCCCTACCGCAAGGTGAAGGACGGCCGCGTCACCGACGAGGTGGTCTACCTCTCGGCGATGGAAGAGGGCCGCTATCACGTCGCGCAGGCCAACGTGGCGCTCGACGCCAAGGGCCGCTTCACCGACGACCTCGTGGTCTGCCGCCACTCCGGCGACGTGCTGATGATCACGCCGGACAAGGTCGACTACATGGACGTGTCGCCGAAGCAGCTGGTTTCGGTGGCAGCAGCCCTGATCCCGTTCCTCGAGAACGACGACGCCAACCGCGCGCTGATGGGCTCGAACATGCAGCGTCAGGCCGTGCCGCTGGTGCGCGCCGAAGCGCCGTTCGTCGGCACCGGCATGGAAGGCGTGGTCGCCCGCGATTCGGGTGCTGCGATCGCCGCGCGCCGCACCGGCGTGATCGACCAGATCGACGCCACCCGTATCGTGATCCGCGCCACCGACGATCTCGATCCCACCAAGTCGGGCGTCGATATCTACCGGCTGATGAAGTACCAGCGCTCCAACCAGTCGACCTGCATCAACCAGCGTCCGCTGGTGAAGGTGGGCGATCAGGTGGCCAAGGGCGACATCATCGCCGACGGTCCCTCGACCGATCTCGGCGAACTCGCGCTCGGCCGCAACGTGCTGGTCGCGTTCATGCCGTGGAATGGCTACAACTTCGAAGATTCGATCCTGCTCTCCGAGCGGATCGTGAAGGACGACGTCTTCACCTCGATCCACATCGAGGAATTCGAGGTGATGGCCCGCGACACCAAGCTCGGGCCTGAGGAAATCACCCGCGACATTCCGAACGTGTCGGAAGAAGCGCTGAAGAACCTCGACGAAGCCGGCATCGTCTACATCGGCGCCGAAGTGCGCGCCGGCGACATCCTGGTCGGCAAGATCACGCCGAAGGGCGAGAGCCCGATGACGCCGGAAGAAAAGCTTCTGCGCGCCATCTTCGGCGAAAAGGCCTCCGACGTCCGCGATACCTCGCTCCGCGTGCCCCCGGGCGTGCAGGGCACCATCGTCGAAGTCCGCGTCTTCAACCGGCACGGCGTCGACAAGGACGAGCGCGCTCTGGCGATCGAGCGGGAAGAGATCGAGCGTCTGGCCAAGGACCGCGACGACGAACAGGCGATTCTCGACCGTAACGTCTACGGCCGCCTGGCGGAGCTGCTGGAAAATCGCCAGGGCATCGCCGGTCCGAAGGGCTTCAAGAAGGACACCAAGATCACGCGCGCCGTGCTCGACGAGCATCCGCGTTCGCAATGGTGGATGTTCGCGTCCCCCAACGACAAGCTGATGGCCGAAATCGAAGCGATGCGGAAGCAGTACGACGAATCGAAGAAGGGCCTTGAACAGCGCTTCCTCGACAAGGTCGAAAAGCTGCAGCGTGGCGACGAATTGCCGCCCGGCGTGATGAAGATGGTCAAGGTCTTCGTCGCGGTGAAGCGCAAGATCCAGCCCGGCGACAAGATGGCCGGCCGTCACGGCAACAAGGGCGTGGTGTCCAAGATCGTTCCGATCGAAGACATGCCGTTCCTCGAGGACGGCACCCATGCCGACATCGTGCTCAATCCGTTGGGCGTGCCGTCGCGCATGAACGTCGGTCAGATTCTCGAGACCCATCTCGGCTGGGCCTGCGCCGGCCTCGGCAAGCGCATCGGTCAGACCATCGATGCCTACCTTGCCAGCGCCAAGCAGGACCTGAAGCCGCTGAAGGAGACCCTGAAGAAGATCTACGGCGACGACGAAACCATCAAATCGCTCAACGACAGCGAGTTGATGGAGCTCGGGCGCAATCTCAGCCACGGCGTGCCGATCGCGACGCCGGTGTTCGATGGGGCCAAGGAAGCCGACATCGAGGAGATGCTCAAGCTTGCCGGTCTCGACGCGTCGGGCCAGTCCACCGTGTTCGACGGCCGCACCGGCGACACGTTCGATCGCAAGGTGACGGTTGGGTACATCTACATGCTCAAGCTGCACCATCTGGTCGACGACAAGATCCATGCGCGTTCGATCGGTCCGTACTCGCTCGTTACCCAGCAGCCGCTGGGCGGCAAGGCGCAGTTCGGCGGACAACGTTTCGGCGAAATGGAAGTGTGGGCGCTCGAGGCTTACGGCGCGGCGTACACGCTCCAGGAAATGCTGACCGTGAAGTCGGACGACGTCGCCGGCCGTACCAAGGTGTACGAGGCGATCGTGCGTGGCGACGACACGTTCGAAGCCGGTATTCCG
Source organism: Bradyrhizobium ivorense (assembly GCA_943369715.1). Taxonomy (GTDB): domain Bacteria; phylum Pseudomonadota; class Alphaproteobacteria; order Rhizobiales; family Xanthobacteraceae; genus Bradyrhizobium; species Bradyrhizobium ivorense_A. The sequence goes on along the minus strand of CALROE020000451.1, from coordinate 651 downwards.
GAATCGTTCAACGTGCTGGTCAAGGAAATGCGTTCGCTGGGCCTCAACGTCGACCTGCACAATTCCAAGGCGGGCGGCGCGACATCCGAGGCGGCCGAGTAACACAAAAAGCAATATGCCCGGCGCCTTGCGCCGGGCATCCGCGCTTCGCTCGGACGTTGGGCGAAACGCGTGACGTCAAAAAGAATTTCGAATTTGCTGCCGGTGACGATCGGCACGCGAGGAGAAGACCATGAACCAAGAAATTATGAATCTCTTCAACCCGACGACGCCGGCTCAGGTCTTCGACCAGATCCGGATTTCCATCGCGTCTCCGGAGAAGATTCTGTCGTGGTCCTACGGCGAGATCAAGAAGCCGGAGACCATCAACTACCGCACCTTCAAGCCGGAGCGCGACGGCCTGTTCTGCGCCCGCATCTTCGGGCCGATCAAGGATTACGAGTGCCTGTGCGGCAAGTACAAGCGCATGAAGTACAAGGGCATCATCTGCGAGAAGTGCTCGGTCGAAGTGACGCTGAGCCGGGTCCGGCGCGAGCGCATGGGCCATATCGAACTGGCCGCCCCGGTCGCGCACATCTGGTTCCTGAAGTCGCTGCCCTCGCGCATCGGTCTGTTGCTCGACATGACCCTGAAGGATCTCGAGCGGATCCT
>CALROE020000450.1:0-4149 GCA_943369715.1 Bradyrhizobium ivorense | reverse complement strand
TTCGGCGCTGACGCTTCGGGCTGGACCGGCGCGATCGGCGGTGCGACCACCTCGATCGCGGTTTCCTGGAACGCGCGTTCCAGTTCGTCCAGCGACACTTCGCCGGGACGCAGCTCCCGCTCCAGTATCTGCGGCACCAACGTGCCCTGTTCGACAGCCGGTGCTGATGCGACCGGCGCGGTTGACTCTGTTGATGCTGACACGACAAGCTCCGCTTGCGCTGACATCGCGGCCATGCCGCGCTCGACCAATTCCTGGAGCTGGACGATCAGATCCTGATCGGTGCCCTCGGGCTCGGCCTCGGTGGCCTCGAGCCCTGCGAGAATTTCCTTGATGCGATCAATGCTGGCAAGGATCAGCGACACCGCTTCCGAAGTGACCGGCATTCCGTCGCGGAATTTGCCCATCAGGGTCTCGCCGGCATGGGCCAGCGCTTCGAGGCGCGGCAGCCCAAGGAAGCCGCAGGTGCCCTTGATGGTGTGAACCAGCCGGAAAATATTATCCAGAATCTTGGCGTTGTTCGGATCCTGCTCGAATCGCACCAACTGGTTATCGACCGTATCCAGGCTTTCGCTGGTCTCGGTCAGAAACTCCCGCAACAAATCATCCATGGAACAGGCCTTCGAACGCGTCGGCGCGCGATTTCGACACGCCTCTCGGAACGTGGCCAGCTTCTATGCAAAGCGTTTAATATTGGTTGAGCAATTGGAAAAGAACGGGCTCAACAAAGAGATAAGACGGTTTCGTTGAAGCCGGGGGCATGCGTAAACCGTTGGTTAACCATGTTTGCGCGTCAGCGCCCTGTTATCTGCGCACATTCCGATCGCAAACCGGCAGTCCCCCTCGAATCACGTGCAGGGCATGTCGGCGAAAAAACGCGCTGATGCTCAGGAGGCGGTCACGACCACCGCTTCGCCCTCGGGCGCGAGCACCACGTTGAGCCCGCAGGGCTGCGCCAGCAACCGCGTATAATAAGGCTGCACTGCGTGCGCATCGATGCTGGAGGCCGATCCCGAACTCAGCATGTCCGCGATATTCTGCGGCATGCGGGCGTTGAGCCCGGCGGCGGCGACGCGGAAGCCCATGGCTTCGCCCTCGCCGACCTGATCGACCGTCAGCACCCCGCCACGCGGGATGGTCTGCTGCGCGATCACCATCATGTTCAGGAGCAGCTTGACCCGATTCTTCGGCAGCAGCACCCGCGGCAAATTCCACGTGATCCTGGTCTTGGCGTCCTCGAGGTGGCCGCGCGCCATGGCCTGGGCATCGCCGAGGTCGATCTGGGCGCCCGCCGATCCGGCCGCTCCGAACGCCAGGCGGCAGAACTGCAACCGGGCGGAGGCGGTCTTGGCGCTCTTGCGGATCAAATCGAGCGCAAATTCGCGATCTTCCGGCTTCGGATTGTCGTCGAGGACCTCGAGCCCATTGACGATGGCGCCGACCGGACTGATCAGATCATGGCAAACCCGCGAACACAGCAGCGCCGCCAGTTCGAGGGCGTCGGGGGCGGGACCGGGAGTCGTGGTGCCAGACATAAGGTGTTCCCTGGGGAATTCCGTGACAGACGCGGACACGGCGAATCACGCATGCTTGCTGGCTTGATACACTGCGGACGCGCGTGCTGCCACCACAAGGCGGCTCGGCTGGAAAGACGGAACTGTAGATGAGACCCGCCCAAGAAACCGATCGAGCAATCGCCCGAGAAATCGCCCATGAATGAGGCACGTTCGTCAGGACCGACGATGGATCGCGAGGCCGCAGCCGCGCTGATAGGGCCCCTGACCGAGTTGGTGGTCCGGGCCGGAGCCGCCATTCTCGCCGTCAACCGTTCCGTGATGAAGATCGACGGCAAGCTCGACGGATCGCCGGTAACGGAGGCGGATCTCGCCGCCGACCGAATCATCGGCGAAGGCCTGGCAAGGCTGGCTCCTGACATACCGGCGCTGTCGGAGGAGCGCGTCCATCTGGCGAAACCGCCCTATGAGGGCAGTTTCTTCCTGATCGATCCGCTGGATGGCACCAAGGAATTTGTCGCCGGCCGCAACGAATTCACGGTCAATCTCGCGCTGGTGAGCAACGGTACGCCGCTACTCGGCATCATCGGCGCGCCGGCGCTCGGATTGATCTGGCGTGGCATCGTCGGGCGCGGGGCGGAGCGGCTGGCCGTCGACGACAAGTCGCTGGGAGCGGCCGAACCGATCCGAACCCGCAAGCATCCTGCGCCCGGCGCCCCGTGGATCGTTGCCGTCAGCCGCTCGCATGGCGACAGCAGGACGGAAGCCTTCATTGCGGCAAGGCCCGGCGCGGTCCGCCAGATGCTGGGCTCGGCGGTGAAATTGGGCCGGGTGGCGGAAGGCGGGGCAGACATCTATCCCCGCCTCGCCCCGACCAGCGAATGGGATGTTGCCGCGGGACACGCCGTCGTCACCGCGGCCGGCGGCAAGATCACCGATAGCCGGGGCGCGGCCCTGCAATTCGGCAGCGGGCGGGAAGGCTTCATCGTGCCGGAATTCATCGCCTGGGGCGACCCCGCCGCGGCGGGGTGAAATTTTTGTCGTCATTCCGGGGCGACGCGAAGCGTCGAACCCGGAATGACGATAAACAGCTAGCGGGCCAGATCCCGTTCCAGCCCCGGCCAGCGCGCCCTGGCCTCGCGCAGGATGCCCGCCGGATCGGCGGCAAAGGCGTCCCGGTGTTGCTCCCGGCCGAACAGATAAAGCCGCTGCCCCACCACCAGCCATAACCGGGGGGTGCCGCCATAGGTGATGCCGCGGGCCAGATCGACCGGATCGTAGCCGCCGAACTGAGGGCCGTAGATCTCGGGATGGGCGACGAACGAAGCGCGATTGCCCTCGTTGCGGAAACGCCAGACCGCTCCGGCCTGCGACGCCTCGAACTCCGGCCGGCCCGGTTCGGCACGGGCATCGACGAAATAGGCCACGGGGTCATATCCCTCTATGGCGAGACCGCTGTAACGGTTCACGATCACCCGCTCGGTGGTCTGGGCCACGGCCGCCGAAGCAAGGCCGGCCAAGACGGCCAGCAAGCCGATCAAGGCTATTCCGGGGCGAAGACCCGTTCCGGGGCCGCTGCCATTTATTTCCTGCCGTTCTGCCGTCATAGTTGGTGCCGATAACATCCGAGTCGGGGGACACTGGACGCAACCTAAAGCCGTGCCTGTTGGCATCAGGTTAAGGTGGCGGCCGGGATTCGATACCCAGGGGTTCTTTTATGATTTTCGCATCACGCCTTGCCGCGGTGACGCTCGCCGCGCTGATGTGCTGGACCGTGCCCGCTTCCGCGCAGCAGCTGCCACCGCCGCAGCCACAGCAGGTGCCGGCGCCGCAGCGGCAGCCCACGCCCAGCACCTATGGGCCGGACGAACTGGTCAACGCCGGCCACAAGTTCTTCGGCAACGTCTCGCGTGGGCTTGCTTCCGTGATCGAGCGCGCGGTGAGCCAATGGGGCCTGCCGAACGGCTATGTTCTCGGCGAGGAAGGCTCGGGCGCCTTCGTCGCGGGCCTGAGATACGGCGAAGGCACGCTCTATACCAAGAATGCCGGCGATCTGAAGGTCTACTGGCAGGGACCGTCGGTCGGCTTCGACTGGGGCGGCGACGGCGCGCGCACCATGACGCTGGTCTACAATCTGCCTGCGACCAACGCGATCTATCAGCGCTTTGGCGGTATCGACGGCTCCGCCTACATCATCGGCGGCTTCGGCATGACCGCGCTGACCGCCAACAACATCGTGCTGGTGCCGATCCGCTCCGGTATCGGCCTGCGGCTTGGTGCCAATATCGGGTATCTGAAATATACCCCGCGGGCGACATGGAACCCGTTCTGACGCCCACATAACAGGGCATCGGCCATTCTGGTTACGGATTCACGTTAACGCGGCATTAGGCTGGCGTTTACCCTGTGCCCCATGGCATTGTGAGAGATCGTTTTTTTCTCGGTTTTTTTCTCTCAGGGGTACCCTCATGATCGAACCGATCATGTATCTGGCGATCGGTTTTCTGGTCTCGATGCTGTTCGGGCTGATGATCGTGCCGCTGGTGCATAACCGCGCGGTGCGGCTGACGACCCGGCGGCTGGAGGCGGCGACGCCGCTGTCGATGGCCGAGATCCAGGCCGACAAGGACCAGCT
>CALROE020000449.1:0-4155 GCA_943369715.1 Bradyrhizobium ivorense | reverse complement strand
CAGGTGCTGCCTTCGCGTGGGGAATGAACTGGCTCAAGCACAGCCATCGCAGATGGCAGCCCGTTGCCCTGGGGATTTTCACCTTCGGCTTGATGCTGCCGCTCGGCGAAATGATCCGGCTGCATCCCTACCAGTACACCCACTTCAATCAAATCGCCGGCACGGTTCGCAACGCCAACGATCTATTCATGCTGGACTACTGGGGCCTCGCGCTGAAGCAGGCTTCCGACGGCCTGCGCGAGGAGCTGGTCGAGCGGCAGGAATTCCCGCCCGCCAACCGCAAATGGAAGGTCGCGGTGTGCGGACCGCAGCGCCCCGCCCAGGTCGCGCTCGGTCCCGACTTCACGATCGGCTGGGACTCCAGTGCCGCCGACTTCGCGATGACGCTGGGTGAATTCTACTGCAAGGGCCTGACCGCCCCGGTGCTGGTGGAAATCAAGCGCGACGACGTGGTGTTCGCGCGGGTCTATGACATCCGCGGCCAGAGCATTTCCAACCTGCTGGCGATTCCCGCGCCGTAGAACGCGAGATTTTGGCCCCGATCCCTCCACGCTAATCCCGTCGCCCAGCAGCATAACTGCCACGCTGGCCCCGTGCCTTGCTGCGAAAGGTACGCGGCGATAGGCTTGCGCTCAGGATCAGCCGTTCAGATCATGTGGGAGAAACCGGTCATGTCGCCAGCGGAAGCTCGCCTGAAGGAAGTGCCGTCCGACATGACGGAGGCGGAATGGGGCCAGCGGGTCAACCTCGCCGCCTGCTACCGCCTGATCGCGCATTATGGCTGGGACGATCTGGTCGACACCCATATTTCTGCCCGCGTGCCGGGGCCGGAGCATCACTTCCTGATCAATCCCTACGGGTTGATGTTCGACGAGATCACCGCTTCCAGCCTGGTGAAGGTCGACCTCGACGGCAACCAGCTCTCCAAGAGCCCCTACAGCATCAACCCGGCGGGCTTCACCATCCATTCGGCGATCCACGAAGTGCGCGAGGATGCCGGCTGCGTGCTTCACCTGCATACGCCCGACGGCACCGCGGTGGCGAGCTCGATGGAAGGCCTGCTGCCGATGAACCAGACCGCGCAGCTCGTCACCCACGATCTCGCCTATCACGATTATGAAGGCATCGCGCTCGACCACGACGAGCGCCCGCGCCTGCAAAAGGACCTCGGCACCAGGAACCACATGCTGCTGCGCAATCACGGCACGCTGACGGTCGGCCGCTCCGTGGCTTCCGCCTTCGAACGCATGTTCCACCTGGAGCGGGCCTGCACCATGCAGGTGCGCACCCGCATGCTGGGGCCGACGGCCTATCCCGTCGAACAGGCCGTGATCGACAAGAACGCGGCCCTGTTCACCGACCCCAACCGGATCGAATTGCGCTCGACCATGCTGGTGTGGCCAGCGCTGCTGCGCAAGGTCGACCGGCTCGACCCCGGCTACAAGGATTGAAAATCCTGGCGTTTGGTGTAGGGTAGCCGTCAACAACCTCTGCACTACGAATCCAAACGCCGCCCAATTCCGGGCGGCGTTTTTGTATTGACCGATCTCGGCGCAGCCAGCCGGCCTGCAGCCGGCTGCGTTTCTTGAGGCTGTATCATAAATCAGGGGGGCTGCGCGATTGACAATGCGCGGTCCGAGCCCAACCCTGCCCGCTGCCGGCAATCGCAGGTCACACACTTGCCTCATAACGATAATCGAACACTTGGAAACGTGCCGACCACGTCAGACCGCACCGTTGCCGGTGCCTTTCTACTTGTGCTCGTATTGGCGCTCGCCACGGCGCTGTTCGCATCCATCCATGCGCGCGGAATATTCCAGGACGGAGTCTACTACCTCTACCGGATGGCGGAGAAGCAGTCGTTCTATCTCGTCGACCCGGCGCGCACGACGATTCAGGCGCTTCGGCAGGCGCCGATCGTTCTGCTGACGCGATACAGCGAAATGTCCCTGTTCGAGCGCGGTCAGGCCTTCACATTCGTCATGCTTTTCCTGCCGGCCCTGCTCTGTGCCGCCTGCTGGTGGATCGCACCCGCCGGCCGCAAGGGCTGGGTCGTCTTTCCGCTGTTGCATCTGACCGTCGGCATCGGCGCCACCTCGTTCAACGCCGTCGGCGAGACCAGCATCGCCACCAGTTACTGGTGGTGCCTGATGTTTCTGCTGCTGTTTCGCACCCGCGATCCGGCATCCCGGCTCGCGTTCCTGGCGCTGTGTGTTCTCGCCTTTCGTCTCCACGAAGGCGCGTTTCCGCTGATGCTGGTGCTGCTGCTTTCGTGCCTCGTCCGCATCCGCCCTTCCCAGGGCTGGCAAGAGCGAAGCTTCCTGGCGCTGGCAATCCTGCTGATCGTTTCGATTATCTTCAACGAATTGCTGTGGGTGATAGACCCCCGTTTCCCGGCCGGCCGCGCGATGGTTCTCCACGGCCTGGCGAACTTCGAGTATCTCTACCATGACGGACACCTCAACTTGCCGCTGGTCACGGGCCTTGCCGGTCTTGTTGCTCTCGCCGGAACGGTGCTGATCCATTGGGTCGTTCCGGGCTCGGGCGCGAGCGTGCAATCACGTCGGCTTGCCCTGGGCTTCTGCGCATTCAGTGCGGCGGCCGCGGCGGTCTCCCTGCTGGTCGAAGCCAGCTTTGCGCCGGACTCGCAGGTGCTCGCCCGATACCATCCGGTGTTCGTCAGCTTCGGTCTGGGGCTAGTGATGCTGGCGTGTTACGTTTGGCAGGTTCCCCGGCGAATTTGGCTGCAGCCCGCCGCGCTCCTGATCGTTGCGGCGCTCGGCGTAGCCCAGGCCACTGCCGATATCGCGGCAACGCTGAGATGGCGCAGCTATACTGCCGACCTTCAATCGCGCCTGATGGCCACGAAAGGACTCATTCGGTGGAAAGATACCCTGATCACGGGCGACCCCGCGAGAGACATCAACTGGAAGCTGATGAGTATGGAATGGGTTATTCCGCTGGTCTGCATCGTGTTCGCAAGGGATGGCCAGGTAACGACCATGATCGATCCGCGTCCGGAAATGACCTTTCGACCGGTGGATCCGGGCCGGCCAGAGCAGCTTCCCGTCGTTCGCGGCATTGATTTTTCTCCGTACCAGGCGACCTTCGCCGGCAAATAAAGGCCTCGATGCCGAACTTCCCCCCACTTCTCGACCATCGCCACACCATGCTGCTGCGCGCGGCGCTGGCGGACCAGGCAACCGCGGCCGCGGCCTATCGCGCCTGGCGCGCGACGGAGAAGCTCGACGATACCGACGACACGGTCTATCGGGTCATGCCGCTCTTGCTGGCGACGGCCGAACGCGCCGGAATCCAGGACTCGGAAAGCCCGCGCATGCGCGGCGTTGCCAAGCACATCTGGCTTTCCAATATGGTGCGCCTGCAGGATCTAGCCGAAGCCAGGGCCGCACTCGATGAGGCCGGCATCGGTTCCCTTCTGATCAAGGGCGGCGCGCTCTTTGCACGAAGCCGGCAATTCGCCGCGCTTCGGGCGGCCGGCGACTACGACCTGCAGGTTCGGCGCGGCGACGCGTCACGTGCGATACGCGCCCTGACGCAGGCGTCATTCAAACCCCTTGGAATACGACTCGATCTGTTTCACGATGCCGATTTCGACCGGGATATACATGCGGTCGCCATGACGAAGTCGCAGGCCAGCAGGGCCCTCGACCTGCATTGGCGCCCGTTGCCGGGACTTCACGACGCGAATCTGGTCGAGGAACTATTTGCCAGCGCCGAGACCGGTGAGCTGTTCGGACAGAAGGTCCTGATCCCCACAGTCGCAGATCACCTGTTTCTCGCCGTCGCACGTCCCGAGCCGTGGGACAACAAGGAAACCTTTCTGCAGGCCATCGAAATTACGCATCTGCTGCGGAGCTGCAACGGTCGGCTCGACTGGACAGGTTTTGAAGCCGCGCTGGTGCGATATGGAATGGGCTGGATCGCCGCGCCGCTACTCGGCCTCGTTCGGAACGAGCTCGGCGCCCCGATGCCGGAGGGACTGGTCGAGCGGATTTGGCGCTCTGCCGCATCGGGAAAGACCCTCGAATTGTCGATCCGCCGCCGGCGACCAGAGCAACGCGGTCGCTGGCGAACCTACTTTCTGACGTTGCTCCAATCGCTGAAGGCATCCGGACCGGCCGCTTCCTGGGG
>CALROE020000448.1:0-4171 GCA_943369715.1 Bradyrhizobium ivorense | reverse complement strand
GACGGACCTGACGCCGCAGGAATTACTGGTGGGGGTCGAACTTCCGGTGGCCCGGAAGAACTCCGCGCATTTCTTCCACGAATTCGCCCGGCGGCACGGCGACTACGCCATTGCCGGTCTGGCGGCACAGGCGATCGTGGAAAAGGATGTCTTCACCGATCTGCGGCTCGTCTTCTTTGCCGTCGGCGACCGGCCGGTATTGGCCAGGGCCGCAACAAGACTGATCAACGTTACCATCACGCCCCATGTGCTGGCGGCGGCTTCCGCAGCCTTGGGCGAAGAGCTCGCCCCGCAGGATGACCAGCAGGCATCCGCCGCCATGCGCCGGCACCTTGCGAAGGTGCTGCTGGCGCGGGGCGCGTCCGCGCTACTGGATCGACCCGATCTCAATGCCGGGGGGCGTGCGTGACGGATCTCATGCCAATCTCGCTCGAGGTCAACGGCGAGCGCGTCGATGCGCAGGTTCTGCCGCGCCTCAATCTGGCGGATTTCCTGCGGGAACAACTGCAGCTGACCGGGACGCATGTCGGTTGCGAGCATGGGGTCTGCGGCGCCTGCACGGTACGGGTGAACGGAGAGATCGTGCGTTCCTGTCTGATGCTGGCGGTGCAAACGCACGGCGCATCCGTCCAAACCATCGAGGGATTGTCCGACAGCGGCGAGGTCGCCGACCTGCAGGCGGCCTTCCGCGATCGCAACGCCTTGCAGTGCGGATTCTGCACGCCCGGCATGCTGATGGCGGCGCAGGATCTGCTGAAGCAGCAGGCTGAACCCGACCGGGAGCAGATTCGTGAGCACCTTTCCGGTAACTACTGCCGCTGCACCGGTTACCAGGCCATTATCGACGCGGTCGAGACCACGGCGCGGGCGCGTGGCAGAGGCACGGCATGACCATCACGTCATCGGATCCCGAAATCCTCTCGGAGCTCGATCGGCCGAACTCCTATATCGGAAAGTCGGTGCCGCGGCCGAACCTCGAGCGGTTGATGCAGGGGCGCGGGCTCTATGTCAGCGACATGGAGCTGCCGCGCATGGCACATGTGGTGTTCCTGCGCTCGCCGCATGCCCATGCGAGGATCGCCGGCATCGATGCCGCCGCGGCGAAGGGCGTACCGGGTGTCATCGCCGTCGTGACTGGCAAGGAGCTCGCCGCCGTCATCACGCCGTGGATCGGTGTGCTCTCGCATCTGAAGGGCCTCAAATCGGCGCCCCAGCATGCCCTTGCGATCGATCGCGTTTGCTGGCAGGGCGAAGCCGTCGCCGCCATCGTGGCGACCAGCCGCGCCGTGGCGGAGGACGCCGCGGAAATCGTCAGGGTTGACTACGAGGAACTGGAAGCAGTGACGGACATGCGCACCGCGCTCGATCCGGCTACCCCTGTGATTCACCCCGCGCTCGGCGACAACCTGGCTTTCGAGCGCAACCTCGACGCCGGCGAGGTCGATGCGGCGTTCGCCAGCTCCGATGCGGTGGTGGAAGCCGATTTCATCTTCGGACGGCACACCGGCGTGACGCTGGAGCCGCGCTCGGTTGTCGCCGACTGGAACGCCGCCGATGCGAGGCTGACGATCTACCAGGGCACACAGGCGCCGCACATGGTGCAGAACATCGCGGCGCTCCACCTCGGGCTGGAGGAATCGCAGGTTCGCGTGGTCTGCAAGGATGTCGGTGGCTCCTTTGGCATCAAGGTCCACATCTACGCCGACGAAATGGCCACCTATGCGCTGTCGAAACTGCTGCGCCGACCGATCAAATTCGTCGCCGACCGGGTCGAAAGTTTCAACACCGATATTCATGCCCGCGACCATCGCTGCCGGGGGCGGATCGGCGTCGGGCGCGACGGGGTTATCACGGCGTTCGAGATCGACGATCTCACCGGCATCGGACCCTATTCGATGTATCCGCGCACCAGCGCCATCGAAGCCAACCAGGTCGTCAATCTCGTCGGCGGCCCCTATGTGACCAAGAACTATCGCGCGCGGGCCCGCGTCGTGTTCCAGAACAAGAACGTCATGTGCCAGTACCGCGCGGTCGGCCACCCCATCGCTTGTTCGGTGACGGAAGGCCTGGTCGATCTCGCGGCAGCCAAAATCGGCATGGATCCGGTGGAAATCCGCCGCCGCAACCTGATTGCGGATAACGCCTACCCCTGCGCGTCGCCGTCCGGCTTGCGGTTCGAGTTGCTGTCGCATCACGCTGCGATGAACAAGCTGATGACGATGATGGATTACGACGCGCTGCGCGCCGAACAGGCGGCGTTGCGAACCAAGGGCATTTACCGTGGCATCGGCATCGCGAGCTTCATCGAAGTCACCAATCCGAGCGCGGCGTTCTATGGCGTCGGCGGCGCCAAGATATCTTCACAAGACGGCGTTGCGATACGGCTGGACGCCCAAGGTTCGGTGATCTGCCAGACCAGCATTACCGAACAGGGACAGGGCTCGGAATCGCTCACCGCGCAGATCGTCGGCAGTGTGCTCGGCGTGTCGATGGAGCGCGTCCGCGTCATCCTGGGCGATACCGACAATACGCCCTATGGCGGCGGCACCTGGGCCTCGCGCGGCGCCGGCATCGGGGGCGAGGCCGCACTGCAGGCGGCGAAGATTTTGCGCAGGAACATCCTGGACGTCGCGGCCGCCATCCTGCAGTCGTCGTCGGCCGAGCTCGACATCGCGGACAATGCGATCGTGAATGCCGGCGATGGTGCGTCGCGCATGGAGTTGCGTGAGTTCGCGCGGATCGTGTACTTCCGTCCCGACACCTTGCCGCCGGGCGTTCAGCCCGAACTGATGGCGACGCGCCATTTCGTGCCGCGCGAATATCCGTTCGCCTTCACCAATGGCGTCCAGGCCTCATGGCTGGAAGTCGACACCGACACCGGCTTCGTCAGGCTCTTGAAGCATTGGGTGATCGAAGACTGCGGTACTCTCATCAATCCGCAACTGGTCGACGAGCAGATCCGGGGCGGCGTGGTGCAGGGCCTTGGGGCGGCCCTGTTCGAGAAATGCGTCTACGACGAGCGCGGGCAACTGACCAACGCCAACATGGCCGACTATCTGGTCCCGATGTCCGGCGAAATGCCGGATATCGACGTCGGTCATGTCGTGTCGCCGACGTCGGAAACGGAGCTGGGGGCAAAGGGCGCGGGCGAAGCCGGCACGGCGGGGGCCGCCGCGGCGGTGGCGAACGCGGTGAACGATGCGCTCAGGCCATTCGGCACAGTGATCACCGAGATTCCGTTGACGCCGCAGATTATCCTGACGGCGCTGGGACGAATTTGAGCAAGGTCGAGGCGCGAAAACCTATTACGGTCAGGGGGTGATCGGCTTGCGGTAGACGTCCTTGGTCGCGAGCATACCGTTCCTGAAGGTGTAGCGCTCGATACCGCGCTGCTCCCGCTGTTCGCCGTTGGCTCTGACGGTCTCGCTGACACGGAAGGTCATGAAGGTCGCCTCGCCGGCATGATGGTAGGCTACCTCGTGGAAACGTTGTGCTGAGAACAGCGCCTTCTGCCCGGCCAGATGCTCTCCAATCGCAGCGGGGCCGGTGAGAGATTTGGTTGTAACGAGGCCGTCATGGAAGCTCCAGAGGAAGTCTGGCGTGACGATCCTGTACAGCGCCTCCATGTCATTCTGGAACAGGGCACGCGCGAACCCTTTGAGCAGTTCGTCTCGTTCGGCCAGTGAGGGGATCATTCCGCCGCCACGTCCTTGAGCATTGCCGCCTTTCGCGCGGTCACCACCACCTTGATGGCGTCCTCGACCCGATCGCGTGCGTACCGAAGTGCGGTGGGCAGGTCGTCGAGCGCAAACGTATGGGTGTGAATCTTTGTCGCGTCGAACCGCTTTTCCGCCATCAGCGCCATCGCGCGTCGCGTCGCGCTGCGGCCTTCGCCCCTGATGCCGTAGACGTAGATGTTATTCTTCACCAGATGCGCCAGATCGGTCGTGACAGGATCGTGCGGAAAGGCCGCCAGGCAGATTTTTCCGCCGCGATTGGCCATATGGATGGCCTGATTGACTGTGACCTCGGTGCCGGCGCACTCGATCACGTAGTCCGCGCCGATTCCGCCGGTGAGCTGTTTGACGACATCGACGGCGTTCTCATCGGCGATATTGATGATGCGGTCCGCCCCCAATTCGCTGCCGATCGCAAGGCGCTTGTTGCGTGT
>CALROE020000447.1:0-4172 GCA_943369715.1 Bradyrhizobium ivorense | reverse complement strand
CTGAAGGTATTGTTCACCTCAGGCTATTCGAACGAGGCCATCATCCATCACGGCCATCTCGACGCCGGTGTGTTGCTGCTCGCCAAGCCCTATCGCAAGTCGGATCTTGCCCAGATGATTCGCACCGCGCTTGCTGCCTGACATCAGGTGACGGATACTGCTCCATGAAAATGGAAGCGGCGATGATTGCTCCTCTCAAGCCAGGCGTTACCCTTGCGCAACCGAATGGTCCCGTGGTGGAGACCGCGCGTCTGAGACTGCGGCAATGGCGCAGCGCGGATATCGCCCCATATACCGCGATGCTGGCCGATCCCCCGACCGCGCGGTTCATCACCGTCGACGGCAATCCCGTGGTCGACGAGATGACCGGCTGGCGACACAGCGTCGTCATGGCCGGGCACTGGTCGTTGCACGGCGCTGGCATGTTCGCTGTCGAGGAAAAGAGCAGCGGCAAATTCATCGGCCGGGTCGGGCCGTGGTTTCCGCCGGCCTGGCCGGAGTTCGAGATCGGCTAGGGAATCACCAGGCAAGCCCAGGGCAAGGGTTACGCCGTCGAGGCGGCGCGCGCGTCGATCGACTGGGCCTTTGCCATGTTCGAGATCGAGCGGGTGATCCATTGCATCGACCGCGAGAACACCGCGTCGCAAGGCGTGGCGCGGCGGCTCGGAGCCGAAAAGGACCGCGAGATCGAACTGTTCGGCCATGTCGCGGATGTCTGGGTGACGTCGCGCGACAAATGGCAAGGCGCGTGATGAAAGTGCCTGCGATGGTCATGTGCGCCGGTTGCTGTGAATTGAAACCGCCGACGGCTGGCATTAGATTCCGCCCGCCTCGCCGTCCGGGAAATCGTGAGCTCATGCTGTCGCCACTCGATCTAGCGCTGGTCGCGGGGACGACAACGCTGCTGGTATTGCTGGCGGCGCTGCTGTTGCGCGATTTCAGGACCGTTGCCGCCGGCCGGCTGGCCGCGGCCTTTGCGCTGGGCTCCGCGGCCCATGCCCTGACGGCAACGATCGGCTTCGCTGTGCCGGTGACGCCGTGGCAGGCGGCCCTGATCGCAGTCTCCACCGCCAACGCCGTGGTGCTCTGGCTGTTCGCCCGGGCGCTGTTCGACGATTCGTTTCAGTTGTGCCGCTGGCATCTGGTGCCGTGGACTGCGGTTGCGAGCTTGAGTCTGGTCAATTGTCTGGTGCTGGCGCCCGCGCACTCGTTGGACCCGCGAATTCCCGCCAGCGTCATGACCGTGATTTCGCTGGCTTTCGTGGCGCTCGCGGTTGGCCAAACCATTGCCTCCTGGTCGGCCGATCTGGTCGAGGAGCGGCGGCGCCTGCGGGTGTTCGTCGTGGTCGCGACCGCGATCTATGCCGCCGTCAATGCGGGATTGCAGTTCCTGGTGTCCGGCAACGGCGCGCCTGGCGCTGTCAGCACCGCGCACAATGCGATTCTCGCCGCCGTCGTCATCGCCCTTGCCGGTGCGCTGCTGCGTATCAGGGGCGAGACGATATTTTCCGTGTTCGAGGCGCCACGCGCCGTTGCCGTGCCTGCCAGCGAGCCTGATATCGCCGATCGGAAACTGGTCGACGCGCTGATGCGTTTGATGGCCGACGAGCGCATCTATCGCCATGACGGCATCACCATCGGGACGCTGGCGACCAGGCTCGCCGTGCCCGAATACAAATTGCGGCGGCTGATCAATCAGCAGCTCGGCTACCGCAATTTCAACGTCTTCCTCAACAACCACCGGATCGAGGAGGCGAAAGCCGCATTGGCGGACCCGTCGCAGGCCGAGGTGCCCGTGATTACCATTGCCATGGATGCCGGTTTTCAGTCGCTCGGGCCGTTCAATCGCGCCTTCAAGGCCACTACCGGCGTTACCCCGACCGAATATCGCAGGCTCAACGAGATCGGCGCCTGATCGGCAGGCTGTTGTAATTCCTCCGGTTTTTCGGAATCGGCGAGGCCCTTCCGGTTTCGGCCAGCGCGATTTCAATTCCGGCGAGCCGCCGCCGCATGGTTAGGGCTTATGGCTGGCACGCGCTCATGCGTCATGCCGGAGGCAGAAGTGACCAACCGACGTCTTATCCTCACCCTCGCCGCGACCACCGCCCTCAGCGCTCTGGCGCTGACGGCGGTACGGGCCCGCGACATTCCCAAGGTCGCGACTGGTTTCGTCGCCAATGTGCTCTGCTCGGAGACCTTCGTTACCGGTGCCGATCCCGCCAGGATATTCGCCGAGACGACGGCCGCGATGCCCGGCGCCGGCCTGATCGGCTGGGCGCTGGATTACAAAATCGACCGGGCGCGCAGCGATGTCACGGTGACGCTATTCGGTCTCGGCCGCAGCCACGCCGTCCATCGCGAAGGTCTTGGCTGCCATCTCGATCATGGCGGCGCAGTCGCGGATATCCCGCTGCCCGCGACGGAAGCGAAGCCGGCGCACTTGCCGGAGATCGCCGGACCTTCCGTGGTCGCGCCGCAGAGCCAGCAGCTCGCCGCAGCGCTCGACCGCGCCTTCGCCGAGCCCGAGCAACCGCCAGTCCGCCGTACCAGGGCGATCGTGGTAGTGCGGGACGGCCGCGTCGTCGCCGAACGCTATGCGAACGGCTATGGCGTCGAGACGCCGATCCTCGGTTTCTCCGCGACCAAATCGGTGATGTCGGCGCTGACAGGCATTCTCGTGCGCAAGGGCAAGCTGACGCTCGATCAGCCAGCGCCGGTCGCCGCATGGCAAGGCCCCGGCGATCCCAGGGGAGCGATCACGGTCGATCATCTCCTGCGGCATACCGCGGGCCTGGCACTCGGCAGTTCGCTGTCGGCCTCGCTCGCCTCGGTGCTGGAGCCGGTCAATCGCATGAAATTCATGGAGTCCGACATGGCGGCCTATGCGGAGAGCATTGCGCTCGAGACGCCACCCGGCAGCGCCTGGAATTATCATGACGGCAACACCGTCATTCTCTCGCACCTGATCCGCGAGATGGCGGGCGGTCGGGCGTCCGACGTGCTGCGGCTGGCGCGGCAGGAATTGTTCGGCCCGCTCGGCATGCGTCATGTGACGCTCGAATTCGACGCCGTGGGCACGCCGGAAGGATCCAGCCAGATGCTGATGCCCGCGCGCGACTGGGCGCGGTTTGGCATGCTCTACCTCAATGACGGCGTCGCCGGTGCGAAGCGAATCCTCCCCGAAGGCTGGGTGAGCTATTCGGCTGCTCCAACGCCGAACGCTTGGGTCGGCATGGGCGCCGGCTTCTGGACCAACCAAGGCAACAGCTTTGGCGCCGGCTACCGGATCGAGCGCGGCTGGCCCCGCGACGCCTTCTTCGCCAAGGGTACGATCGGACAGTATGTGATCATCATCCCCTCCGAGCGGCTGGTGATCGTTCGGCTCGGCCGCTCGCCGAACGGGCCGCCGGAGGCCGATGGCGTGTTCCAGCTGGTCCGCGACGTGGTCGCGGCGACCGGCAACAAGGGAAAGCTGGCGGGCGAAAATTAAACTTCGGTCGAGGTGAAAGTGCAGTGCCTCGGCGACGGTGGTGCGCCCCCTCTCCCATGGGGAGAGGGCTGGGGTGAGGGGATCAGGTCTATCGTTAGGTCCTGACCCCTCACCCGAATTGCTGCGCAATTCGACCTCTCCCAAAGGGAGAGGTGAGACGGAGACTGCGGGAGCGGCGTTACGAAAACTTGAGCCCTATTGCCGGCCGAGCTGTGTCGCCTTGGCGACCCGGTCGAATTTTTCCAGCGACAGGATGGCGTCGGCGAACTGGTCGGCGCGGCCGTTCAGCACTGGGCGGGCCAGCGTCAAGAACTTCTGCTGCATCGCCTGCGCGTCCGGAAACGAATTCGGCTCGCCGGAGGGATCGGCATAGAGCCGCTCATGCACGCCGTCCTCGGTGGTGATCGAGACGCGGGCGCCGAACGGGTGGGTGCGTCCGATTTCCAGACGATCATCCTGCACCACCTCGAACTTGTCGGCCAGCGCATCGACCGCGGCGTCGCCGAGCCGTTCATAATCGTCCCACCCGAAGCGGCCCTGGTCGAGCGCCACCGCACCGGTGAAGAACATCGAGAACTGGCCGCCGACGATCGAGGTCGGATGCCGCTTGGTGGCGGCGTCGCCGGTCAGCGTGATGCCGTTGCGATGCAGCCCGATCTCGACCTTGCTGATCTGGTCCGGC
>CALROE020000446.1:0-4176 GCA_943369715.1 Bradyrhizobium ivorense | reverse complement strand
CGAAATCCTGGGCGACATATCCACCTCGAATGATCTCCGCCCACACTCCCTTGGTGACTTTGTCGCCACGATAGACCGCCTTGCTCCCGTAACCGCCAGCCGGCTTGAAGAACAACGATTTCCTAGTCGCCCATAACTGCTGCGCGTTGTCGGAAGTGACGAGCACCGTGTGCGGCACGCCCGCCAGATCGGCGAGCATCTGCGGCGATGCTCCCCACGAGCGCAGAACCTCGTGATCCGACAGAAGCGCCAGATTGCGCTTGTCGGCGTACAGCGCGTGCACGCGCGGATTGGGGGTGACCACGGCAGCGCCGTCGAGATAGGCGGCGCGCAGATCCCCATGCTCGGGATTGCCCAGTGAAAAATCGACCAATCGATTGTAGACCAGATCGATCGACTGCCCCTCCGCGAGCAGCCGGCCGCGCTCGTAGCGAAGCTGACCGCCATCCGCAATCACGGCATCGATGCCATTCTTCTGGAAGAAGCGCTGAGCCAGCAGAAATTCCGGATAAAGATACTGTTCAGCCGGCCGGTCATCGACGATGGCGATCCGCCGCGGGATGCCCTGCCTCCCTTGGAGCTCCCACTCGTGCTGGAACATCCGCATGACAGCCGGCTCGAAATCGTCGGCCTCCGGTCGGCCCAGAGCAACCTCCACTTCCGTGCAGCAAGCTCGCTGGGCCTTGGCCAGCAGCGCGTTCAAAAAGGCGCCGCCGGCGTTGGTATTTACCTCGATCAGCCTGGGGCCTTCAGCGGCAAGGTGAAAATCGTAACCCATGAATGCGCCAACCGGCCCGAAATCATGTCGAGCGATTTCAGGAGCCCAAGACAACGCCGCATCGCGATAACCCGTCAATCGAGTGGCAGCTTCGACCGCGTGCACGGTCCGAAGCATCTCCCCGACGCTGGCTTCCGACAGGAACACCGGCACGTTCGAGAACAGATTCGTTTTCGGCCCGATGAAGGTCCGGCAAAATTCCGGATCCCCGACCTCCCGCTCGAGGGCCTGGCACAAAGCGCTTCGATCCAGCGTGATGCAGAAGCACTCACGGTTCAGAAACTCGGAGAAAGATCGAGTCTCGGACCTGACAATCACAGGCGCCGGAGCGTCCATACCTTCAACCTCACTTTACGCTCAGGAGCGGCAAAATAGGCTCGATTCCAAACGTCGTCAACGATATTTCTAGAATTATGGAAATACCCCTTCGTTGGGCCTGACCAACCAAACCGGCGATTATTTGTGGTTACGGCTTGGCGCCGGCAAATTGATCATAGGCTCGTAGCGCATCCGCTCCGTACACAGCCGCAGGTCCACCACCCATATAGATGGCAAGGGCTGCCGTCTCGGCGACTTCCTCCCGGCTTGCTCCATGCTGGTGGGCCATTTTGGTGTGGTAGGCGACACAGCCATCGCAGTGGACGGCGATGCCGATCGCGAGCGCCATCAGCTCTTTCGTTTTCGTATCGATGGCTTTGGAGGCCGTTGCCGCGGTCGAAAGAGCCCCAAAGGCTTTCATCGTTTCGGGCGCGCCTTTTTGCAGCAGTCCTACGCCGGCGATCACGTCGTGGGCAATTTCGCTAAAGTCTGTGGTCATATCCAGTCCCTCGCTGCCTTCACAGAGATCAAGTCACGGCTTCCAGCGCCAGCGCGATTCCCTGTCCGCCCCCGATGCAGAGCGTGACGACACCCTTCTTGATGCCGTCGCGCTGCATGGACGGCGCCACTGGGCCGATCGGGTGACCGTGCGCGATCGCGCCGCCTTCCACATTGACCACATCCGGGGACAGTCCGAGGTCCTTCGTGACCGCGAGGACGATGGCCGCGAAAGCCTCGTTGATCTCAATGCGACCGATATCCCCGATCTTCCAGCCGGCGCGGTCGATAGTCCGGGTACATAAACCAGGATAACGGCAGTCAAGCCCAGCAGGTTGAGCGAGATCAAAACCGGGTGCCGGATGAACGACGCGCCATCGGAGGGGCCGCGGACATCCGGGCACCGTCCGGAAAACCGGACATCACCTGCCTAATTGACGCATCCCCGCGACCGAGGGCCGCAGCCATGCGTCCCTATGGCGGCTTCACTTTTGAGCAGCGCTGCCCATCTTAGCGGCTGCTTCCCCCTGCTGGGGATATTGAGGAAAAAGACATGAAATTCACGCAGCGTACGCGCGGCATCGTCCAGGCCATCGCCGTCGTCCTATCGTTGGCCGTTCCGGTGATGTTCGCGATTTCCGCGGCCGACGCCCGGCCGGGCGGTGGCGGCAGCTCGGGTTCCCGAGGTTCCAAGACCTTTTCCGCACCGCCGCCCACGGCCACCGCGCCGAACGCGGCGCAGCCGATGAACCGCACCATGGCCCAGCCCGGCAGTCCCGGAATGGCCGGTCCCGCGGCCGCCGGCGCGGCCGCCAAGGGCGGCTTCTTCAACAAGCCCGGCATGGGCATGCTCGGCGGCCTCGCCGCGGGCTTCCTCGGCGCCGGCCTGCTCGGCATGCTGTTCGGTGGCGGGATGCTCTCCGGACTCGGCGGCATGGCCTCGATCATCGGCCTGGTGCTGCAGATCGGCCTGATCCTGATCGTGGTCAAGCTGGCGATGTCGTGGTGGCAGCGCCGCCACTCCCCCGCCACCGCCTCGGCCTATGCCGGCCCGGCGCCCGGAGCCGCCGTCGGCCCCGGCGGACCGCTGAACTCGTTGCGGACCGGAACCGGCTTCGGCCTGGGTTCGGGCAGCGCGCCGCTTGAGATCCAGCCGGCCGATTACGAGACCTTCGAGCGGTTGCTCACCGAGGTCCAGGCCGCCTGGTCGAACGAGGACGTCGCCAAGCTGCACACGCTGGCGACCCCCGAAATGGTGATGTACTTCACCAAGGACCTCGAGGAGAACAAGGCCAAGAACGACATCAACAAGGTGTCCGACGTCAAGCTTCTGCAGGGCGACCTCGCGGAAGCCTGGCGCGAGGGCGAAACCGATTACGCCAGCGTGGCGATGCGGTTCTCGCTGGTCGACAAGACGCTGGAGCGCGGCACCAACCGTCTGGTCGCCGGCAGCGAGCAGCCGATCGAGGCGACGGAGGTCTGGACCTTCGTGCGGCCGCGCGGCAGCGACTGGGAGCTCTCGGCGATCCAGCAGACCTGATCGTCTGCGACAGGCTGATATCGAAGGCGCCGCGGTTCATGCCGCGGCGCCTTTTCTTTTGCGGCGGCGGCTCTTTTCAACGTTGTGGAACCGGAATAACCATTGCGGCGGCGTGTTGATGTCAGACCAAGCCGGCGCTCAACGAGCCGGCGGTTCATAACCTGTCGGAGGATACGATGCCCGCTCTCGCCCAGATGATCTCGCGGCTGTGTTTATGCCTGGCCGCAGCCTCGTTCGCCACGCTGGCGGCGCAGCCCGCTTTGGCGCAGTCGGCCAGCACCAGCTTCTTCGTTACCTCCGTCGGTATCGGCAATGGCGGTAACCTTGGCGGCCTCGCCGGCGCCGACAATTATTGCCAGCAGCTGGCGCAGGCGGCGGGCGCCGGCGCCAAGACCTGGCGCGCCTACCTTTCCACCCAGCCGACGGACGGTGCGCCCGCGGTGAATGCCCGCGACCGCATCGGCAAGGGGCCCTGGCAGAATTCCAAGGGCGTCGTGATCGCCAAGGATGTCGCCGACCTCCACAGCGCCGCCAACAATCTCACCAAGGCCACCGCGCTGAGCGAGAAGGGCGAGGTCATCAACGGCCGCGGCGACACGCCGAACCGGCACGACGTGCTGACGGGGTCGCAGGCCGACGGCACCGCCTTCGCCGCGGGCGACGACCGCACCTGCAAGAACTGGACGAGCAGCACGCAGGGTGCTGCGATGGTGGGACATGCGGACCGCATCGGCCTGCGCGACGATGACGCGTCGAAATCCTGGAACACCTCGCATCCCTCGCGCGGCCCGGATGGCGGCTGTTCGCAGAACGACCTGAAGAGCACCGGCGGCGACGGACTGTTTTACTGCTTTGCGGCGAACTGACGAGTGCGTCGCAATGACGGTGGTTGCGGTCCAGCCCAGGCTGCGGCCACCGCAGGCGCGGCGGTGAGTGCGGCAGCATCATCGCGAACGAATCGTGCGGCGGCAGCAATCGCCGCCGGCAATTGAGCGAGCGCCACCGGCCGCGCAAACAGATAGCCTTGGCGCTCGGCGCAGCC
>CALROE020000445.1:0-4178 GCA_943369715.1 Bradyrhizobium ivorense | reverse complement strand
CGCGGAACATGTTCTGGCCCGGCAGCCAGACCTCGATGTCGTAGGTCTTCTGCGAGGCAAAGCCCATGTCGCCGGTGCAGAGCGTCACCACCCGGTAATGCAGGCCGAGCCGCCGCAGCACTTCCTCGGCCGACGACGTCATGCGCTCGTGCTCGTCCATCGCCTGTTCCGGTGTGGTGATGGAGACCAGTTCGACCTTGGTGAATTGATGCTGGCGGATCATGCCGCGGGTATCGCGCCCGGCAGCGCCAGCCTCGGCGCGAAAGCACGGCGTCAGCGCCGTCAGCCGCATCGGCAGTTCCTTCTCGTCGAGAATGGATTCGCGCACGAGATTTGTCAGTGGCACTTCGGCGGTGGGGATGAGCCCGAGCCGTTCGCTGCTGAGTTTGTCCACGGCATTTTCATCCAGGGCGGCCAGCGACTCTCCCTTGATCGCCCAAAACTGATCGTCTTCAAACTTCGGCAACTGCCCCGTGCCGAACATGGCGTGATCGCGCACCATCAGCGGCGGATTGATTTCGGCATAGCCGTGCTCGTTGGTGTGGAGATCGAGCATGAACTGCCCGATCGCGCGCTCCAGCCGCGCCAGTCCCTTCTTCAGCACGACAAAGCGCGCGCCACTCAATTTCGCCGCCGCCTCGAAATCCATGAAGCCGAGCGCGCCGCCAATGTCGTCATGCGGTTTCGGCGTGAACGCGTAATTGCGGATCTTGCCGTATACATGGCGCTGCACATTGCCGTGTTCGTCGACGCCCTCGGGCACATCGTCCAGCGGCAGGTTCGGAATCGCGGCAAGCTCCCTGGCGAGCTCTTCGTCCGCCGTCTTCGCCGCCAGTTCGAGTTGCGGCATGGTGGTCTTGAGCTCGGCGACCTCGGCCATCAACGCGCTCGCGCGCGCGTCATCCTTCGCCTTCTTGGCGTCGCCGATTTCCTTCGACGCGGCATTGCGCCGTGCCTGCATCTGCTCCGACTTGAGGATCGCCGCGCGACGCCTCTCGTCGATCGCCAACAGCGACGCCGACAACGGCGCCAACCCGCGCCGCTTCAGGCCGGCGTCGAAGGCATTGGCATTGTCGCGGATCGATTTGATGTCGTGCATGGGATGCAGTCCTTAAGTCGTGCCGGCTAAAGCGGGCATCTGGTAACCCGAAAGACCCCCGCTTGTCATCGCCCGGCTTGACCGGCGACCCAGTATTCCGGGCAAGTGGAGATTGGGCCTTGAGGCCGCGGCGTACTGGGTCCCCGCTTTCGCGTTTGGTCCAGGGGACCAAACACTCGCGGGGATGACAGCGGAAATAGGCGCTACAGGGTAAGCCCGCCGCTACTCCGCCGGATTGGCCTCGGGCGGCGGCGGGGTGGCGGCTGGCGCAGCGGCAGCGGTCGCCTTGGCGGCGGCGGCGACCCGCTTCTCCACCATGACCACGGCGAGGATCGACCCTTCGTAGAGGATCATCAGGGGGATCGCGAGCGAGGCCTGGCTGATGACGTCGGGCGGCGTCAGGATGGCGGCGATGACGAAGGCGACCACGATGAAATAGCGGCGTTTTTCGCGCAACTGTTTCGCGGTGATGATGCCGATGCGGCCCAGCAGCGTCAGGATGACCGGCAGCTGGAACGCCACGCCGAACGCGAAGATCAGCGACATCATCAGCGACAGGTATTCGCCGACCTTGGGCAGCAGCTGGATCTGCGCGGTCTCGTCGCCGCCGACCTGCTGCATGCCGAGCGAGAACCGCACCAGCATCGGCAGCACAATGAAATACACCAGCAACGAGCCCAACGCGAAAAAGAACGGCGTCGCGATCAGGTATGGCAGGAAGGCGCCGCGCTCGTGCTTGTAGAGACCGGGCGCCACGAACATGTAGATCTGCCCGGCCACGATCGGGAACGAGATGAAGGCCGCGCCGAACATCGCCAGCTTCAGCTGGGTCAGGAAATATTCCAGCAGTGCGGTGTAGATGAATTTCGAATTTTCCGGGCCGGCGATCCAGACGAACGGCCACACCAGCACGTTGTAGATCTGCTTGGCAAAGAAGAAGCAGAGGATGAAGGCAAGACCGAACGCCAGCAGCGCCTTGATCAGGCGCGAGCGCAGCTCGATCAGGTGATCCATCAGCGGCGCTTTGCTGGCCTCGATGTCCTCGGCGCTCATGACGCTTTGGCGTCCTTCAGCACGTCAGGCGCGGACGGCGTAATGTCCTGCGGCGCGGGTTGGCCGTGATGCTCGCGCATGCCCAGTTGTTCCGGTTGCGCGTGAGCCTCGGCCTCGACAAAGGTTTGCGGGGTCGGCGGTTCCGGCGCGTCGATCTGCGACGTCGCCGATGTCACCGGCGCGTCGGTCACAGATGCCACCTGCGAGTCCGTCTCGGTCTTGCCGAGGTCGTCGATCCGCAGGGAATCGCTGACATCCTTCTGCAGCGAGGTCATGACGTTATTGCTGGCAAAGCCGGTGGCGGTTTCCTTGACCTCATCAAAAGTTTTCTTGAGGTCGGCCATTTCGGCCTCGCGCATCGCCTCCTGGAACTGGCCCTGGAATTCACCGGCCATCTTGCGGGCCTTGCCCATCCATTGGCCGACCATGCGCAGCACGCCCGGCAATTCCTTCGGGCCGATGGCAATCAGCGCGACAACCGCGATGACGACCAGTTCACTCCACCCGATGTCGAACATGAAAACTTCCGCTCGCGCGAGGCGATATTACCCCAATGCTTGCCAACAGGAATTTGGGGCCGCTCCGCGACTTTCCTCAACGGTCCTGCCGCACCCCGGCCGCAACGTCAACGCGCGGCCGGTTCGTCGCCGAATGCTCAGACGGCCTTGCTACCGACATCCGAGCGGGCGGCCGTCGACGGTGCCGCATTGTGATCGATCGTCTTGACCGGCTCCGGCGGCTTTTCAGCCGTCTTCTCATCGTCTTGCAGGCCCTTCTTGAAGGATTTGATACCCTGCGCGACGTCGCCCATCAGGTCCGAAATCTTGCCGCGGCCGAACAGCAGCAGGACCACACCGATCACCACGATCCAGTGCCAAATGCTAAGCGAACCCATCCTGCATCCCTCCAAACACGCGGCCGGCAACCCGGCCCAATCTTCCCGGAAAGTAGGCTCAGGGGGTGGCAAAAACAAGGACTTAAGCCGCGTCAAATCGGCGTTAACGCACTACCGTTAATCGCCACCGCCGACTCCCGAGTCGCCACCGGCGACTCTTGGGGGCGCGCTGTCGCAAGCCGCTCGCTGATCAGCTTCCCTCGCCGGTCTCCGGCTCCACCGCAGGCGCCAGTGCGAGTTCCAGGTCGCCAATCTCCAGCGGATCCTCGTCCTCGCGCAGGGTCGGATCATCCGAGGGTGTCGGAACGCTGAAGCCGCCAGGCAGCCGCGAATCCAGCAAACCGGTTCCCTTCAGCTCCTCAAGACCCGGCAGATCGCCCAGCGCCTCCAGGCTGAACTGCGACAGGAAGGCCTCAGTGGTCCCGAAGGTGAGTGGACGGCCCGGCGTCTTGCGGCGCCCGCGCGGACGAATCCAGCCGGTCTCCAGCAACACGTCCAGCGTCCCCTTGGAGGTAATGACCCCGCGGATATCCTCGATCTCCGCGCGCGTCACCGGCTGGTGATAGGCGATGATCGCCAGCATCTCGATCGCCGCACGCGACAACCGCCGCGTCTCGGTGCTTTCCCGCGTCATCAGCCAGGACAGATCGCCCGCGGTGCGGAAGGTCCACTTGTTGGCGACGCGAACCAGGTTAACGCCACGCGAGGCGTAATCCGCCTGCAGCTGCGCCAATGCGACCTTGATGTCGACGCCATCAGGCATGCGCTTGGCAAGTGCAGCCTGATCGAGCGGCTCGGTGGAGGCGAACAGCAGCGCTTCCAGCAGCCGCAATTCCTCCGGCCGCGCCTGCGGATCCACGGAAGGCTCCTCGACATCGACTATACGTTTTTCCGCCAGGCTTGCCATGGCTAGGTCTCCTTCTTCCACTTACTCAACCGGCAGATCCGGCGCGGTTATCGCGTCGGATGCTTGCGGCGGACGCTTACGAAAATACAGCGGCGCGAACGCCTCTTTCTGGTGCAGCTCGACCTCGCCTTCGCGGACCAGTTCCAGCGCGGCTGCAAAGGAGGATGCGAACACGGTGGCTTTTTGCGAGGGGTCGACGACATAGTTGAGCAGGTATTCGTCGA
>CALROE020000444.1:0-4180 GCA_943369715.1 Bradyrhizobium ivorense | reverse complement strand
GGGCCTGGCTTGGCGAGATCTCGTGATCGACGATCACGAATTCCGGCTTTCGCTGCGGATCGGGTTCGTCGGGCATAACCGCGGGCTTCCTGCCGCCGGTATCATCAAAGCGCTCGCGGGCCTTCGACTTGCGGGCCGGCGCCATCGATTCGACGACGCCGGTTCCGCCTGTCATCGCCGCCAGCTCCTCGAGCCGTCCCTTGCCGAGCACCGTGCCGCCGCTGATCTCGTCGCGCTTCTGCGACACCGTGCCGACGACCTCATAGCCGAGCGTCTTCACCAGCCGGCCGAGCTCCCCGAGGCTCGCGGCATGCATCACGTCGTCGACGCCAGGGAGCTGGACGCCGACCAGGATCGCGCGCGGAACGGGTGGTTTGGTTTCCATGATGCGGCGCGCCGGCTCCGGCGCACTCCTCGTTCTTGCCACTTGGCAATTTGCTGCGCTGACGGCGACTGGGCGCCATACGCGAATCCCGGAGCGACCGCCGCCCCTTATGTCTTGCCCATGTCTGACATTGAACCGCAATAGCCGACGCGGCTGGGCCGCCCCGTTAGGCGGAGTCGCGGAGGTAAGGATCGGGAGACCGGATCTCCCCTGAAGCGCCAAGCGATGCCGAGCCCGTGATGGGCTCAGGGCTCACCAGATGTTGCTGGCGAAAAAGCCGAAATGCGGCTGCTGCGCGACGCGCATCATCGGCTGGGTCGGCGGGGCCGCCCGGACCTTGGCAACCTTGCGCTTCGGAAGCGGCTTGGCCTCGGGCTTCGGATCGTCGGCCGGCCTGAACTGCGCAAAGGACTCGCGCACCCGCGCCTTCGGCGGCATTTCCGCAACCGGTGCGGGGACGACGGCAGCGGCAGCCATCTCGACCTTCGGGGGAACGATGGTGGGAAGGCTGGTATCGTAGACGACGCGCTCCGGCCATTTCCGGTCGGAGCGGATCCGAAGCGTGGGATTCGCCTGAGGCGCGGCGACCGCGGCGACGGAACTCACGACCGGCTCCTTCGGCACAAAGGCATCGACCGCGAACAGCAGCGCCAGCAGTGCTCCGCCGACAAAGAGAAAATATCGCGCTATCGGCATTTCCGCACCGCTCCATCCGTGCAGGCCGCACAGATCATTCGCTCAACGGGCCATCACGTAATTGGTTCCTGCTGATTAGGTTCTCGGCTCGCCCGCACGGTTCAACCGCGGTCCTCAATTTCCGTCAGCGGTTAACTAATCGTGAACTTGAGCCCGTCGACGGGCACTGCTTCAGGGGGAGCCGCTTTGGCGGGGGCTGCTGCCGGATTGGGCAGGCTCCCCTCCCCGGCATTTTCCGGGATGCAGCACCCATGCCCCCAGTCCGGTCACCGGGACGGCCGCTCAGGTCGGGGCGCGAGGGGATGGCGTTGTCGGCACGCGGCCGCTAAAATTGACGGCGCCGCCTCATGCCGCGGCCAACGCACCGCGCCGGCCGGCCGGCGCATAAAAACACGGGGGAGCAGCGATGCCGATCGTCACCTGGGACCACATCCATTTGCGCAGCCCGGATCCCGAGGCCACCGCGGCCTGGCTCGAGGATATTCTCGGCGGCGTCATCATCCGCGCCCCCGGCCGGATCGACGTCAAGCTCGGCGGCGCCAACATATTCATCGCGCCGGTGACGGCGGGCGACGGCGTCCACACCCCGCCGGTGACGCCCTATCAGGGGCTCGACCATTTCGGGCTGGCGGTGAAGGACATCGATGCGGTGGCCGCCGAGATCAAGGCCAAGGGCGTCGAATTCACCAAGGAGCCGACGACGCTGCGGCCGGGCGTCCGCATCTGCTTCATCCGCGGACCGCAGGGCATCTCGATCGAGCTGCTGGAGCGCGACCCGAAATACACCTGAGCGGCGCGCGGCACGAACGCGGTCCCTCGTTCGTCCTGCGTCCCCTAGTTTGGCAGAAAGCGAGGGATCGCCCGGAGCGATCGCAGGCCATGGTCGAGCTGCCGCGTTGACGCTGCGTGCCTTGCTTTGGCATAACGAACCGCTGGCTTCCGGGGGCAACGGACGCCGGCATCGGAGCATCATGAAGAACGGTCTGTATTCAATCCACGTCAGCCTGCAGGATGGCCGTTCGGGCAAGGGCAGCGGCGTGATCATGTTCCGGAATGGCCAGATCCACGGTGGCGATGCCTACCTGTTTTACACCGGCAGCTACACGGTGAAGGACGATACCTTCAAGGGCGAAGTTCTGGTCCAGCGCCACACCTCCAGCCCCGATGCCAATCCGCTGTTCGGCGGTCCCAATCCGGTCGGTATCGGCGTCTCCGGCACCTTCACCGACACCCGCGGCATCATGAACGGCACGGCGCTGGTCGGAAAGGCCAGCCAGATTTTCGGCGCCACGCTGCACAAGCTCGCCGACATCGATTAGCGCGGGCCCGACATTTTCGGCCTCCGGCGGCCATCTTCCGGCCGTGATAAACATCACATACGTCCACATCATCGCCCTCTAGTTTTCCCGCAGTCGATCTCACGTCGAGATTTCCTGCGGGAGAATGCCATGTCGCTTTTCAAAGGTACGCTACTCGGAGCCGCTCTCTTGGCCGGTCTCGTCGCCGCCGGGTCGATGCGATCCGCACAAGCCCAGACGGCGCTGGCGAACGAGAAGCCGGCCAGCGCCGGCACCTCCCTCGCGCTCAGCGGCCCGGAACAGCGCATCGCACTGGTGATCGGCAATTCGAAGTATCAAAACACGGTTCAGCTCGCCAATCCCGGCAACGACACCAGGGCGGTCGCGCAGTTGTTGAACTCCGCCGGCTTCGAGGTGATTTCCGCCACGGACCTCAGCCACAACCAGATGATCCAGGCCGTGCAGGCGTTTTCCGGCAGGATTGCCGGCCGCGGCCCGAATACTGTGGCGATGGTGTATTACGCCGGCCACGGCGTGCAGCTGGCGGGCGAAAACTACCTCGTGCCGGTCGATGCAAAAGTTTCCTCCGAGCCCGATCTGGTCAATGGTTCGCTCCGGCTGGTCGACGTGATGGCGACACTGGAAGCGATTCCGAGCCGGATGCGAATCGTCATCCTCGATGCCTGCCGAAACAATCCGTTCCCCGCGCTCAACGAAGCCGGACGCGGCCTCGCCATCGTTGACGCGCCGAAGGGCTCGATCGTGGCCTATTCGACCGCGCCGGGCACCGAAGCGCTGGACGGCACCGGCGACCATAGTCCGTTTACCGCGGCGTTCCTGCGACTGGCGAACGAGAAAAATCTTCCCATCGAGCAGCTGTTCAAGCGCATTCGTCTCGACGTCGGCAATTCGACCGACGGACAACAGACCCCGTGGGAAAGCTCGTCGCTGACCAGCGACTTCTATTTCTTCGGCGACACCGCCGTCGCAGCCACCAGAACCCCGGCGCAGATGAAAATGGCGTATGCGGCAAGCGATCTTCCGTCGCGCTCCTCGCGCCAGGCCTATGAATACGTGCTGGCGGAAAACTCCATCGAGAACTATCAGGAATTCATCCGGATTTACCCGCACGACCCGATGAGCGACCGCATCCGGATCCTGCTCGGCAACCTCATGCAGGCCAAAGCCTGGCATCATGCCGTGCAGACCAATTCCGCCGTCGCGTACAAATCGTTCTACGAGAAATTCTCCAGCGGCCCCTATGCGCAAAGCGCCCTGAAGATGGCGGCGCAGCCCAAACTCGTTCCGCTGTCGCAGCCGACGCGAATTCTCGCGCCGGCGTCGATCAAGCTCGGCGGCTTCGGTTCTCCGAAGGACCATTTCGCCAGCACTCCCGGCGCGCAGGGCTTGCCGCAGGGCGGCGGCCAGATCGTGACCTTGCCGTCTCCCGGCGCCAAGACCACGCTCGGGAAGGCCGGCGTCGACACCGGCAAAATCGTCAGCATGCCCGGCAACAGCGTCGGCAGGATTGGCGAGCGGCCGACCACGAAGTTCGATGGCAAGCTGACCCAGATCGAGAAACCGACGTTGAAATCCGCTCCGCTGGTCGGCGTCCAAAAGCGACCGGCAGGCATCGCGAGTGCCGGCAACAACCAGCGCTTTGCGACGACGTCCCAGTTCCGCGGATCTTCCGGTGAGGCCCGGACGGGTGGTCTCAAGATGATGCGATAAGTCCAAACCTACTCCGCGGCCTGCTCCAGCGGTGCGACACGGGGCAGGATGATCTGGATCCTGGTGCCGC
>CALROE020000443.1:0-4185 GCA_943369715.1 Bradyrhizobium ivorense | reverse complement strand
CGCTCGAACATCCGGTAGATCCAGGCCCGCTGCGCGACGGGCTTGGGCGCCCGCAGCCAGAGCGCACATTGCGCGGGCTTCAGCGTGACCGCGTTGACGGCGCTGATCAGCGCGGTGGCGGCGATCACCAGCGCGAACTGCGAATACATCTTGCCGGTCAGGCCCGGCAGGAACGCCGCCGGCAGGAACACCGAGATCAGCACCAGCGTGATGCCGACGATCGGCGCGAACAGCGCATCCATCGCCGCGATCGCGGCGTCATGGCCGGACATGCCCTTCTCGATATTGTGGGCGGCGCCTTCGACCACGACGATGGCGTCGTCGACCACAATGCCGATCGCCAGCACGATCGCAAACAGCGTCGAGATGTTGACGGTGAAGCCCAGTGCGGCCATCGCCGCGAAGGCGCCGATGATGGTTACCGGCACGGTCGTGGCCGGCACTAGCATCGCGCGCCAGTCCTGCAGGAAGATCAGGATCACGACGAGCACCAGCAGGCCGGCCTCGATCAGCGTCTTGTAAACTTCCTTGATCGATTCCGAGACGAACTTGGTGGTGTCGAACGGCGTGTCGTATTTGATGTCCTGCGGAAATGCCTTGGCCAGCACCGCCATCTTCGCCTCGACCGCCTTCTCGACCTCGAGCGCGTTGGCGCCGGGCGACTGGAACACAGCGATGCCGACCGAGGGCTTGTTGTTGAGCGAGAACACCTGGCTGTAGGTCTGCGCTCCCAGTTCGACCCAGCCGACATCGCGTACCCGGGTGACGTCGCCGCTGGTGCCGGCCTTGACGATCACGTTCTCGAATTCGCTCGTCTCGTCGAGCCGGCCGCTGACATTGAGCGTGTACTGGAATGCCTGTCCTGATGGCACCGGCGGCGCGCCGATCTGGCCCGCGGTGACCTGCTGGCTCTGCTGCTGGATCGCCTGGATGACGTCCTGCGGCATCAGCCCGCGCACCTGCAGCTTGTTGGGGTCGAGCCAGACCCGCATCGAATACTGGCCGGCGCCGAACACCGTGACGTTGCCGACACCCGGCAACCGCGACAGTTCGTCCCTGATGTTGATGGTGGCGTAGTTGGAGAGGAACAGGCTGTCGTAGGTCGCGTTCGGCGAGGTGAGCGTCACGAACAGCAGGATGGCCGTCGACCGCTTCGCCACCGTGACGCCCTGGTTCTGCACCGCCTGCGGCAGTTGCGACAGCGCGCTCGACACCAGGTTCTGCACCAGCACCTGCGCGAAATTGAGATCGGTGCCGATCTTGAACGTCACCGTCAGCGAATAGGTGCCGTCGGCGCCGCTGTAGGACTGCATGTAGAGCATGTCCTCGACGCCGTTGACCTGCTGCTCGATCGGCAGCGCCACGGTATCGATCACGGTCCTGGCGCTGGCGCCGGGATAGCGGGTGGTGACCTGCACCGTCGGCGGCACCACGTCGGGATACTGCGCCACCGCAAGGCGAAACAGGCAGACGCCGCCGATCAGGATCATCAGGATCGCGATGACGTTGGAAAGGACCGGTCGCTCGATGAAGAATTTCGAAATCATGGACCGGTCCTATTTGGCCGATGCCGGCGGCGCCTGGTTCTTCTGCGGCTGCGGATCGACTTTCTGGCCGGGGATCGCGCGCAGCAGTCCGGCGGTCACGACACGGTCGTCGGGCTTCAGGCCGCTTTCGATCACGCGCAGGTCACCGTCCAGCGGCCCGGCCACCACCTTGCGCTGCTCGACGATATTGTCGCTGTTCACCACCAGCACGTAGCGGCCGGCCTGATCGCTGCCCAGCGCCACGTCGGGCACCAGCAAGGCGTTTGCCGGTTGCTCGACGGGAACGCGGACGCGAACGAAATATCCGGGCAGCAGGACGCGATCGGGATTGGGCAGCACGCCGCGCACCGCCAGCGTTCCGGTCGACTGGTTGACCGTCGGGGCCGCATAGTCGAGCTTGCCCTTGTGGGGATAGCCGCTCTCGGTCTGCAGCCCGACCTCGACCGGCAGTTGCTCGAGATCGCTCGGCGTCATACCGCGGCGCCGGGCCTCGGCCCGGATCTTCAGCACGTCCTGTTCGTTGACGTTGAAGTTCACATAGAGCGGGTCGAGCGCCACGATGGTTGCAAGCTGGGTCGGCGACGATGCGCCGACCAATTGGCCGACCGAGACCAGATGCGCGCTGACGACGCCGTCGAACGGCGCCGTGACATTGGTATAGCCGTAATTGACCGCCGCGATCCTGGTGTTGACCTGGGCCTGCTGCAGATTGGCCTGGGCGTTGTCGCGCGCGGACGTCGAATTATCCATCGTCGCCTGCGAGACCACCTGTCGCTGCACCAGATCCGACTGGCGTTTGAAGTCGGCTTCGGCCTGTTTCACCGACGCCTGCGTACCGGCCTCGGCGGCCTGGGCCTGCTCCAGTTTCAGCTTGTAGGTCTCGGGCTCGATCGTGAACAGCGTGGTGCCCGCCTTCACCGGGGTGCCGTCCTTGTAATCGATCGATTGCAGCACGCCCTGTACCCGCGCGACGAGATCGACGCTCTTGATCGGCGCGGTGTTGCCGGTGGCTTCGAGGTAGCGCGTGATGGCACGCTGTGTCGGCGGTGCGACCTCCACCTTCGGCGGTGGCGGCGGCACAAAAGCATTCTGTTCGCAGGCACTTAAAACGACGAACGCCGACATGACGAAAGCAATACGAGAGGCGTTGGCGACTCTGCGCCGTAAATTGCCTTCCGGACCGGTGCACGTTGGCGGATGCGTCGGCATTATTCCTGTGCCCCAATTGTGTTTTGTTCTGGAAATATTCGGTTCGATGGAAAATTTTCGTCACTCATGAATAGCAACAATCCTCTTGCAGTGGAACCGGAAACCGAAAATGATGCGAGCCTCGAAAAATTTTTCTTCGTTCGATCCATTCAGAATCTCGCTTTCATTGCAGCGGCGGCTGGCGACAACGCATAAGGATTTCCTAAAATGATCAACACGTTAAAACATGCGGCGCTGCTCGTAACCGCCATATTCATGGTGGCGACAACGGCCCATTCGCAAGCTCCCACCGACGCCCAGCGCAACGCCATCCGGTCTGAATGCCGCGCCGACTATCAGGCCCATTGCGCCAGCGTGCCGCCGGGCGGCGAGGCTTCGCTGCAGTGCCTGCAGAAAAACATGTCGAGCCTCTCATCCGGCTGCCAGAGCGCGGTGCGCGCGGTTGAGCCGGCCGCGGCGCCCAAGGCCGAGACGGCACCCGCAGCGGCGCCCAAGGCCAGTGCCGCACCGGCCGCTCCTGCCCCCGCGCCCGCTGCCGCAACTGCGAAACCCGCAACCGCAGCGCCGGCAGCGGCTCCCAAGGCTGCCGCGAGCACGGCGACGAAGCAGCCGACCGATGCACAGGTTGCCGCTATCCGCAGCGCCTGCCGCTCCGACTATCAGAAGGTCTGCGCCGGTGTGCCGACCGGAGGCGCTCCGGCATTGCAATGCCTTGAAAAAAGCAAGGCAAAGGTTTCGGCGCCCTGCGCGCAGGCCGTCAACGCGCCCAGCGGCGGTGCAGCACCTGCAGCCGGCGGCACAGCGCCTGCCGCCGGTGGCACGGTTGCAGCAGCCCCCGCGGCTGCGCCCGCGATCATCGTGTTGCGGCCGATGCGGCCGCGCGAAGAATTGTTCGTCCTGAGGTCGGCATGCAGCGGCGACGTTCGCACGCTGTGCGGCAGCGTTGCGGCCGGCGGCGGCCGGATCATGCAGTGCCTGGCGACGCAGGCTGGGTCGATTTCGCCGACCTGCAAGGACGTGCTGACCCAGTTCGCAGTGCAGTAAACCGAAATGACGCTGCCTTCGGCCTGCCGGATCAAGCAGGCCCAAAGCTATTCACAAGGCGATTCCGAAGGCTATTCCAAATGCTATTCGGTGCGGAACGCGAGGATCAACTGGATCAGCCGGACCGACAGCGCAACATAAAGAAGCGTCATGGCGATCTGGTACGCCAAATGCCAGTCCAGCCTTGCCAGCTTGTAGAGGCCGTCGATGAAATTCAGCACCAGAAGGATGACACCGAACAATTCGACGCCGCGGCCGACCAGGCTGTGACGCAAATAGCCGAACAGTTCGATC
Source organism: Bradyrhizobium ivorense (assembly GCA_943369715.1). GTDB lineage: Bacteria > Pseudomonadota > Alphaproteobacteria > Rhizobiales > Xanthobacteraceae > Bradyrhizobium > Bradyrhizobium ivorense_A. The sequence goes on along the minus strand of CALROE020000443.1, from coordinate 91 downwards.
GCGGGATCGGCGCTCGAGACATGTGCTCCCGCCGAGACGATCAAGGTGCCGATGATCACCTTTTCGACGTGAGAGAATATTTCCTTGGAGG
>CALROE020000442.1:0-4191 GCA_943369715.1 Bradyrhizobium ivorense | reverse complement strand
AGGTCGGCTTTGGGCTGTCGCCATTCCACTCGGGACTGGTGACGTTCGCATCGGCGGTGGGCGCCATGGGCATGAAGACGCTGGCGGCGCGCATCATCCGCACCTTCGGCTTCCGCAACCTGATGACCGTCAACGCCGTCGTCAGTTCGGTTTTTCTCGCCGCCTGCGCGCTGTTCACGGTGACGACGCCGCTGCTCCTGATCATGATCATCCTGGTGGTCGGCGGCTTCTTCCGCTCGCTGCAGTTCACCGCCATCAACACCGTGGCCTATGCCGAGGTCGAGCCGGCGCAAATGAGCCGGGCCACCACGCTGGTCAGCGTCAACCAGCAACTGGCGATTTCCGCCGGCGTCGCGATCGGCGCGTTCACGGTGGAATCCACCATGCTGATGCGCCATGTCACCGAACTGAGCGCGGTCGATTTCGCCCCGGCCTTCATCGTGGTCGCGATCATCTCGGCAATTTCGGCTTACTTCTTCTGGCAAATGCCCGATGATGCCGGCCACGAGATCTCCGGCCGCAGCGCCGTCGAGATTTCCAGCCGCAAGGGGGCGGCGAAGGCCGCAGCCAAGGCGGCCAGCGAGACCACGGAAGACGCCAGGGATCAGCGGCTGGGGTAGCGCCGATAATTAGATATCACGGTATCGGCGCGAGGTCCCGGGTCGCGACATAGCCGAGCGGCCTGCCTTCGCTGGCGACCAGGGACCAGCCATTCTCACTCTTGAGGACCGTCAGCCCCGTCTTTGCTGACAGGCTCCGTACCACAGTGGCACCGCTCGCAGGCTTGATCTGAAGCGAGGCCGTCTGGGCCAATTGATAGGTCGGCTTGGTTTCCATCGCCATTGCCGGTGCATTGTCCTTAAGCACCTGCGCTTGTCGGGTCAGTGCGTAGTTCAATGTGATCTTCATTTGCGGCTCCTGCCGCTGCTTGAATACTTTCTCGCTGATGGCGGTGACCTGGGCGTAGACGTAGGCAGCGAGCTCCGTCACCTCGATCGTGCCGTTGCGATCGCCATCACCCCTGTCCATTGCTTCGAGCAAATTGTAGGTGAACAGGCCGTGGCCCCGATAACCCTCAAAGGCCTCGGTGCTGCCGCTGGATGCCGTTATGATCGACCGCCCGGTCGCCTGCGCAAGCCGGTCGTTTGCGGCACCCCGCTCCAGCACCTTGGTCTCGTCGACATCGCCGGTCAGGGTGCCGCTCTCGCACGTATCGAATAGAATTACGCTCTTCCGCGCGGGTATCAGCGCGAACCAGCGCTGCCATTGCTCCTGTGAAATGCCTTGCGCCCTCACGGTGGCATCGACGTTCGGTCCGGTCGCATCGCCTTCGACCTTGAAGTTCTGCGGCACGAAATAATAACGCCCGTCCACGGTTTTACCGTGACCCGCGAGGTACAGCACGAAGACGTCGGTTGGCTTGATCTGCTTTGACAATTCCACGAACGCTGCATTGAGCTTGCCGACGATGACCTCGGTATCGCTCATCACCGTGACCTCGACACTCTGATAGAGATCTTTTCCGGATTCCGCGAATGCCTGCGCCATCGCCCTGGCATCCGGAACCGAGTACTGCAGCCGGAAGCGCTTGTCGGCGTAATCGTCGGATCCTGCGGCCAACACAAACAGGCGTGGCATTGGCGCTGCGGCCGGGGTCGGCGGAAAGGCCGGTACGGCCGGCGCTGGTTCGGTAACCGGACCCGGCGCGGGCGAAGGTGTTGGCACGGACACCGGCGCCACCACGGGTGCTTGCACGACAACAGTAGCGCGCGCCGGCACCGATGCGATCAGGTTGGCGCTGTTATAGGCGACGACTTCGATCGTGTTGTCGCCGGCGTCGAGCGCGACGCTTCGCGTCTGTCGCAGCGGCGCACTGCCCGCAGCAGGCGCCGGATCCTCGATGCCGACCGTGATCCCATTGACCCGCCACTCGACGCGACCGATGCCGCCGCCACGATCGATGATCTCGGCCTCTGCGGTGAGCTGAAGATCCGTCGCGGTCGCGGCCCTGGCCGGCAGCGTCACCTTCACATCGGGTGCGGTGCCGCTCGCAATCACCCTGTTCAGATCGAGCCGTGCCGCGGCCTCCCGCACCAACCCGCGCGGATCGCCCGCAAGCTTCTCGCGCACGAGATCCGGACGATACAAGGACTGATAGACCTGATCGATGCCAGTGGACGTGAAGCCGTTGACAACATGCAGCAGCTCGGCGCCTCTGGCGGATGCGCTGAAGAACCCTTCAGGCGTGATCGTGACCCACTCGCCTTCCCTGGTTTGCAGGCTTACGACGAGACGGTTGCCGGTCCCGAAATCCCAGACCGCGCTGGTCGCGTTGCTGTTGCCGACAATCAGACGGCGACTGTCTGCGGAAACGGCGATCGACTGCGGCGAGCCGGGACTGCCTTCGAACGACCGTATCAGACGTCCAGTTTCCGTATCCCACAAATTGATCTTGTTGCCCTGGTTGGTGCCAACCAGCAGGCTCTTGCTGTCGGGCAGAAAACGAATCACGTTCGGATAGTTGCCGACGCTCCTGGCCTGCAACGCGCGCACCAGGCGGCCGGTCTTCGAATCGAGCAACGCACTGGTGTATTCGGTGTCGAAGGATTTGCTGTAGAAATAGTAGTTCGTCGCAATCCACCGCCCGTCCGGCGAGCCCGCCAGGCTGCCGCTGGTGGCCTGACCGACATCCGGGGTGTCCGGCATGCGATAGGATAATGTCTGCTTGCCGCTTTGGACGTCGAAGATTCGGATGGTCGATTTGACCTGCGCATCGAGATTTTCCACGATCAGCGATCGACTGTCCGCGGAAAACGCGAGTTCGTGTGCTCCGGCATCGGCGGTACTGGAGCGATATCCCATTGCGGGGAGATTGTATTTCAACTGCCCGCTGGCGACGTCCCAGACCTTGATCGTGGCGGGATCTCCAAACAGCGCCGCGGCGACATGGCGTCCGTCGGGCGAGATGACATAGCACTGCAGGCTGTAATCGCTGCATGTCGGGCACGGCTTGTCCCCCGGCTTTGGCGTCGGCCCCCAGTTGAAGGTGTGGATCGGCGCTCCACTGGCGGCATCCCGAACGGTCAACCCCAACCTGCTGCTGCCGTCGATACTGAGCACCAGCGTCCGCCCGGCGGCGTCGAGTCCCTGAAAGTGCCTCGGGCCGGCGAGGTAAAGGGCCTCCGGAAGCACCCTTTGTGCCAGCTGCGCCGTGGCCGCGTCCCATATCGTCAGTCCGGAAGGACCGGCAGACAGCCACGCGCCATCCGGCAGCGTCGATATCGTGACGGGATAACCGTCGTTCTGACCGAGCGCGAGCGGCAGCAAGATGCCGTTCGCCGCATTGGTCAGCGCGATCGAGTGCCCTGCCGCCGAAGCAACCGTATCTCCGTTCATCGAATAGATCGCAAAGCTCGACCATTGATAGGGCTTGTCCTTCAATTGCCTGAAGAGCTTTCCGCTTTCTGCGTCCCATAGCTTGAATCCGTCGGGCCCGCCGATCGTTGCGATCTGTCTTGAATCCCTCGAGAAGGTGATCTCGCGGAGATAGCGGTTATTCGGGTCCTGCGCATGCGCCAGCGTAAACAGCAGCCGGCCCGAGGCCACTTCCCAGACCCGCCCGATGCCATCATAGCCGCCCGATGCAACGAGGCGGCCGTCGGGCGAGAACGATATCGTCGTCACGGTCTGGCTCGCGTCATGGGTTCCGAGCACGCGAACCAACCGGCCCGTCGCCGCATCCAGCAGTTTCACCTGCGAGCCGATCGCCGCGTTCTTCAACGGCGCGTTGACCGCGCCGTAGTGGGCGGCCGCGATCAGGCGCTGATCCGGCGATACCGCGAGGGTTTGCCACGTCGCATGGGTGCCCGGCCTGGGGTAAATCTTCTGCACGGCCCCGCTGACGAGATCGATGCGCCGGATAGCGTCGGAACTGGCACTGAACAGGGATTTTCCATCGCCCGACAGCGCTCCCCTCGGCTGCAGGATGTCATTATTGGCGCCCTTGAGCCCGGTGATCGAACGAACCAGTTTTCCGGTGGCGGCTTCCCAAACCTTTGCCGTGGCGTCTTCGCTTAATGAGACGACGAACCTGGCATCGGGCGTTATCTGCAACCAGGTGACTTTCTGGGCATGGCCCGTCAGTGTCCGCAGCAGGCGCCCGCTGCTGCGATCCCACATCTTGATGGTGCT
>CALROE020000441.1:0-4193 GCA_943369715.1 Bradyrhizobium ivorense | reverse complement strand
GTGCCGCGCAGATCGAGCGCGGTGGCGCCGGAAACCGTGGCCGAGACGTTGGACTTGGTGGAGTAGCCGACCGTGGTCTGCAGCGCCTGGTTGGCGATCGACTTGGCGGTATCGACCAGCTTGGACAGCGAGGTGATGCCGGTGTTGGCGGCCTGCAGCACCTGCACGCCGTTGCCGATACCGTCGAGCAGGTTGCTGATGTCGCTGGCGCGGCCATCGAGCGACTGGGCGGTGAAGAAGTTGGTGGGATTGTCGAGCGCGGTATTCACTTTCTTGCCGGTCGAGAGGCGGCTCTGCGTGGTGGCGAGCAGATCGGCGGTCGACTGCAGTGAAAGCAAATTCTGGCGAACGGAGGACGAGAGAACAATGCCGGACATACTGTTTGATCCTTCTGGATGTTACACTTTTACACGTCGCCGCTTATTCTTCGGCGACGGGCCACACTGTTCCTCCGCGTGTGACCTGTTCGTTAAATATCCACTCCGTACAAATACCCAGAAACGCGAAAGAGCGGCGCCACGCAAAGTAATCTGCTGAGCGATTATCGCTACGACGACGCTGCAATAACCGTTGCAGCACAACGACTTCAGCATCGGGAAGATCAGTCGGTCGCGTCGACCGGAAAATTACGGGGTATCAGGCCGCAAGTGCGGCGCGAATCATTCTTGCCAGTTCGACCTTGCGATACGGCTTGGCGAGCAGACGGCCTCGCTGCTCCGTTTGCCGTCGGCCTTGTCAGGCGATCGAGCGACAGCCTCGGCCGGGATATCGATGGTGCCCGAGATGACGGTGATAATATTGTTGAAGTCGTGGACGACGTCGCCAGCCGGACGATCTCCATCCGTCTGGCTCGACCGGCCTGCGCTTCCGCGGGCTTCAGCCGGCTGGGGTTTGCGAGGCATATCGTTGGTGGTTGGGTCCCGGCGTCGCTTGCCCTCCGCAACAGGCAGGACTGCTATCTCAATTGAACGACGCTCGCGAAACGGGACTGCGCTTCCGCCATGCACTCGTTGATCACCGCCAGCAGCGCCACCGGCGTGAACGGCTTGCGCAGGCAGCGGGTTGCACCGAGTTCAAGCGCCATCCTCAGAAAATCGGGCGCCGGCGAGTCCAGATTGGCAAAGGCGTACCCGGACATCGCGATCAGCGGAACCGTCGGTGCGCGCTCGTGGAATATCCTGATCGACTCGAAGCCGCGCATATGCGGCATGAAGATGTCGACGATCATCAGGTCGAATGCCACGCCTTCCAGCGCGCGTAATCCTGCTTCGCCGCCATCGGCGATGGTCACCTTAAAGCTGTGGCGCTCGAGATAGATCTCAATGGCCATGCAGACCATTGGATCGTCATCGACAACGAGAACACGTGGCATGAGAGCCCCCTGAGGCTGGATTGATATCTTCGATGCTTCGGCAATTTCAGGACCGTGATGCAAGCGGGTCTCTCCCCATTGTGATTTGGATCGAAAGCGGACGAAGTCTGCGCGACGAACGTCGTCTCGATCCCGAATTTTCTATGGATTTCACCAGTCATCACGTTTTGCCGCCGGTCGAAGCCTGACAGCCTCAATCTGCAAAAACGTCCTCCCTCGGTTCGTGTGAAGATTTGTCCGACAGCGCGTTAGTGACGGCGGCCAGGGTAGTGACGTACTTTCGATGAGGCTCGGCCTCCGACAGGCATTCGTCGATCACGCTCAACAACGTCGTCGGCCTGAAGGGTTTACGCAGGCAGCGCGTCGCGCCAAACCTGAGCGCCATCCTCGGGAAATCGGGACTGGCCCGCTCCAGGCCGGAGAAGGCGTAACCGGAAATCGCAATCAGCGGCACCCTCGGCGCGTGATCGTGAAACACCCGGATCGATTCAAAGCCGCGCATATTGGGCATGAAGATATCGACGATCATCAGGTCGAACGTCGAGTTGGCGAGAGCCAGAAGACCGCTGGCGCCCCCATCGGCGATCGCGACCTTGAAGCCATAGCGTTTCAGCCACGCGCGAATGGCGAGACAGATATGTGGGTCGTCATCCACAACAAGAATGCGCCGCATGCCGGGCTTTCTCCCGCCCCTCTACGCGTTCAGTCAACTCCCCGTACTGATCGCGCTGCGATTTTCGCCACCGCGAATCAGTAATTCTCATTTCCGTCTCAATGCGGCTGGCTGTCTGCCCTCTGGCGTGTATAGGAACCCGACTGCAACTTCCACCTGGCGCAATCGAATGGCCGGGCTCATCTTTCATGCATGGTCAGAACAGCAACGGCGTAGCCTGACAAATGATCAATCCAATGGGCGCCCGCCTTTGCCGCCTGTCCTGCGTTTATCCAACCGGCTGTTGCAAGCGCTGCCCTCAGCGGACTTCGAGCTGTGCGCCCGCATCGCCAGGTCGGCGAGCTGGTAAGGGAAGCTGTCCTTGTTGAGGCCGGCGCGCCGCTGACCCATGTCTATCTGTCCCGGAACGGCGTCAGTTCCGTGAGGAACAGCCCTGTGGAAGGACACACGGTGGAGGTAGCGATAGTCGGCCCGCACAGCGTTTTCGGCGCCGCGGCCGGGCTCGCCGATGGCGCATCCCTGACCGACGCAGTGGTTCGGCTGCCGGGTGCAGCTTCGATTCCGGATGTTGCGCGCTTTCGCGCGGCTGCCGACCGGAGCAGCCCTTTCCGAACTCGGCTGGCGTGGCATCAACAGGCCCAGCAATCCGCCGCGTGCAATGCGCCGCATTCGGTCGAGGCGCGCCTTGCGCGCTGGCTGCTGCACGCGCGCGATCGAACCAGCAGCGAATGCCTGCCACTGCCGCTGGATGTCCTGGCGCAGAGGATTGGTGGGCGGCGCGACGGGTGTCGATCCTCGCGCATGCGTTGCAGGAGGCCGGGGTTCTTCGCTTCAGCCGCGGTCACATCGAGATCACCAACGCGGAAGGACTGCGAGAGACGTCCCGCAACGAACCGAGGCTGCCGGGATCCACACGATAACGCTCATGTGAGCGAGCCCGACGCAGGCAGGTGCGGTATGTCACCGATTCTCCTCGCCAAGCATGCGCCTGCGGCATATGCTTTGGTCGGATACCGTGCATATGCGTCGGCGACCCTGAGACCGGTGCGCTCCCCCTCAGGGCAGGAGGCTCGTTTGGACTCGGCTTCTCGTTCACCCAACGGCTTCTTGTCGGCGCTGGCCGCGGACGATTTCGAACTGCTCCGCCCGTATCTGCGCACCGTTGACCTGGCTCAGGAAGCCGTGCTGGTCGAGGTCGATGAAATACTCAAGCGTGCCTACCTTCCGCATAAGGGCGTGATCTCCCTCGTGGTGAAGCTTGCGAAGGGAGAAAGCGTTCAGATCGCGATGGTCGGCCGCGACAGCATCTTCGGCACATTCTCCGCGCTGGGCGATCCGACAGCCCTGAACAGCGCCGTCGTTCTGGTGCCCGGCATCGCCTCGACGATTGACATCGATCGTGTGCGGAGCGCCGCCGAGCAAAGTGCAACGTTCCGGGCGACGCTGGTGCGGCATGGACTGGCGGTGTACGCGCAGATCCAGCAGACCGCCGGATGCAACGCCGCGCACACGGTGGAATCCCGGTTGGCGCGATGCCTGCTGCACACGCGCGACCTGTCGGGCAGCAACAACCTCGTCATGACGCAGGAATCGATGGCGCAGATGATCGGCGCGCGCCGCAACAGCGTATCGCTGGTGGCCAACACGCTGCAGCAGGCCAAATTCATCAACTATAGCCGGGGGCGTATCGAGATCACCGACTTCGATGGCCTCAGCAAGACCTCCTGCGAATGCTATGCAACCGTGAAGGCCCAGTACGAGAGGTTGATTCATCCGCACTGCGGGCGTGACCGCAGCTAGACGGCCTGCCGGAACGAATGGTCCGGCCTGATCCCGAGGGCGTGGTCGCCGGGCCGTTGCGCATGGCGATCATGGCAAATCGTGCAGCACGAACCACGCCGGATCCGTACAATTACGGGAATCCCGACAGCGAAGCCCCGCAGGCCCCGGAATTTTAATTCGGCCGGAATTAACGGGCTGTTCAATGACCGCTGGTAGTTGTCATGGTGCTGACGGGCGTGAATTCGAGAAAAGCATCGAATATTTTCTTTCGCATGCTGCGGATGTCCCACTTGTGCCGGCAATTTGCGAACCGCGCGGAGTAACTACATGGCCTTTGATTTATCGATGCCGATCCTGGTGGTCGAT
>CALROE020000440.1:0-4211 GCA_943369715.1 Bradyrhizobium ivorense | reverse complement strand
ATCGTGCGGGCGGCCTGATCGCCACTGCGACAGGTGCGACGGCTCGCGTCGTCGCTGCTGATGAATATCGCGAGCATTGGCTCGGCGCGTGCTACGCGCCGATCAGCCGAACCAGAAAAAGCCAATTACCCCTGCCACGATGAATCCGGTACCGATCGCCGTCATGAGGGTGCCGAAACGGATCGCCGAATGCAGGTTCGAGGCCTGCACGGCGCGTTCGGTGCGGCGCGCATAGCCGTGGACGATGACTTCCTCGTTGAAGGCATTGTTGGCGTCGAACCCGCCGGAGAGGCCGACGCAGATCAACAGCATGCCGAGAATGACCAGTCCGGCAAAGCCCAGGAAGCTCAGCAGCAGCATCGGCGGCAGGCCGACCAGAAAGATCGGCAGCAGCGGCAGCACAATCAACGACTCGGACGATCGGGATCGCATCGGAGCCTCCATCTGGCCGTCAAGGGCGGCCGGCGCGGAGTACGGATGCTGCAATATATAGCAGAATTCAGCAGGAAATCGAGGCGGCGGCCTGCAACAATTACACGGCTGCCATGCCGGAGCGGATTTCGGCGCGCAGCTCGTCGATCAGCCGCAGGCCCTTTTTGGTCTCGATGTGCCAGAAGGTCCAGCCGTTGCAGGCGCCGGAGCCCTGCGCCACCGCGCCCATGCGGTGAATCGAGCCGACCTTGTCGCCGAGCATGATGGCGCCGTCGGCGCGCACCAAAGCGCCGTGGCGCTTCTTGGAATCGACCAGCTTGGTGCCGGGCGAAATCATGCCGCGTTCGATCAGTTCGGAAAACGCCACGCGGGGCGCGTCGCGTGCCGTCATGAACGGCGCCAGCGTGGCTTCCGGCAGCGGTTCGATGGCGGCGATGCGGGCTTCCGCCGCGGTCGCATAGGTCTGGTCGCGCTCGAAGCCGATGTAGCGGCGGCCGAGGCGTTTGGCCACGGCGCCTGTCGTGCCGGTGCCGTTGAACGGATCGATCACGAGGTCGCCGGGTTTGGAGGACGACAGCAGCACGCGGGCGAGCAGGCCTTCGGGCTTCTGGGTCGGATGAACCTTCTTGCCGTCGGCGCCCTTGAGGCGTTCCTCGCCGGTGCACAGCGGGATCAGCCAGTCGGACCGTGCCTGCACGTCCTCATTGGCGGCCTTCAGCGCCTCATAGTTGAACGTATAGCCTTTTGCCTTCTCGTCGCGCGCGGCCCAAATCATGGTCTCGTGGGCGTTGGTGAAACGGCGGCCGCGAAAATTCGGCATCGGATTGGTCTTGCGCCAGACGATGTCGTTGAGGACCCAGAAGCCGAGGTCCTGCATGATCGAGCCGACGCGGAAAATGTTGTGGTAGGAGCCGATCACCCACAGCGTCGCCGACGGTTTCATGATGCGGCGGCAGGCCAGCAGCCAGGCGCGGGTGAAGTCGTCATAGGCGGCAAAGGACGCGAACTTGTCCCAGTCGTTGTTGACGGCGTCGACATGGGATTCGTCGGGACGCTTGAGGTCGCCCTTCAGCTGCAGGTTGTACGGCGGATCTGCGAACACCAGATCGACCGAACCTGCGGCAAGCTTCGACATCTCGGCGACGCAATCGCCTACGACGATACGAGAACTCGACTCGGACTCAAATTGTGTGCGGGGCGCCCTTGCAGACGCCCCGCGACGCGACTCAACCATGACTCAAATACTCTGACTCAGGCGACGCTGTCGGCGACGCGGGACTAAACAACCGACTGGCCGTACATTGACGTGCCGAGGTAAAGATCGGGTTATCGATCGCGCGTCTTGCGCGTGTCCTGGATGCGATTGATGACTAGGCAATAATTGCCGGGCGGGTTATTGATTAATGCAATGGAAATTTTACGTGACTGCCGCGTTAGGTGTTGGCCAGTGCGCCGCCGGCTGGCCGAAATGAGGAAATACCGCCATGCGTTACGATGACTTCCGCCGCAGCGACAATATTGATGACCGTCGCGACGACGGCGGCGGCGGCATGGGCGGTGGCGGCGGCATGGGGCTGCCGATGGGCGGCGGCGGGCTCGGCATCGGCACCATCATCGTGCTCGGCATCGTCGGCTACGCCTTCGGCATCGATCCGCGCATCCTGATCGGCGGCGCCGAAATTCTCACCGGCGGCAACCAGTCGCCATCCTATCAATCCGATCGCCGCTCCGCGCCGGCCAAGACCGGCGCGCCGACCGACGAAATGGGCAGCATGATCGCCGGCGTGCTCGGCGAGATCGACGATCGCTGGGACGAGATCTTCAAGGCCAGCGGACAGACCTACAAGGGCCCGCGCATCGTGCTGTTCCGCAACGCCACCAATGGCGGGCGCTGCGGCATGGCGCAGTCGGCGATGGGGCCGTTCTATTGCCCGCCCGACAAGCAGATCTTTCTGGACACCGCGTTTTTCCGCCAGGTCGAAACCAGGTTCCGGGGCTGTTCGGGCAACGCCTGCAAGTTCACCGCGGCCTATATCATCGCCCACGAAGCCGGACATCACATCCAGAATCTGCTCGGCATCCTGCCGCGCGTGACCCGGCTGCAGCAGCAGGCCGGCAGCAAGGCGGAAGCCAATGCGCTGCAGGTCAAGGTCGAACTGCAGGCCGACTGCCTGTCGGGCGTCTGGGTCAACCGCCAGGAGAAGAAGCGCCCGGGCTTCCTCCAGCCCGGCGACATCGAAGCGGCGCTGCAGACCGCCAGCGCGATCGGCGACGACACGCTGCAGCGCCAGTCCACCGGCAGGGTGGTGCCGGATTCGTTCACCCACGGCTCCGCCGCGCAGCGCAAGCAGTGGTTCATGACCGGCTACCAGCAGGGCACGGTGACGTCCTGCAATACGTTCGGGGCGGGAGTGCTGTGAGGGATTGGCGTCATTCCGGGGCGCGCTGAAGGCGCGAACCCCAGATGTGCAATCGCACATCGGGGAATCTCGATGGAGTATTCACGAGATTCCGGATCAGCCCGCTGTGCGGCCTGTCCGGAATGACGAACAAGGAGTGGCCATGTCTTCCATCGATGAAACGAAAGCCTTCATCCCGCTCAACATCGCGGTGCTCACGGTGTCGGACACGCGCTCGCTGGCGGATGACAAATCCGGCACCACACTGGCGGATCGGCTCACCGCCGCCGGTCATACGCTGGCGGCGCGCGAGATCGTCGTCGACGACGTCGACGCGATCCGCGTCATCATCAAGCGATGGATCGCCGACCCCGGCATCGACGTCATCATCACGACAGGCGGCACCGGTTTTACCGGCCGCGACGTCACGCCGGAGGCGATCGAGCCGTTGTTCGAAAAGCGCATGGACGGCTTCTCCATCGCCTTTCACATGCTGAGCCACGCCAAGATCGGCACTTCGACGATCCAGAGCCGCGCCACCGCCGGCGTCGCCGGCGCCACCTATATCTTCTGCCTGCCGGGATCGCCGGGCGCCTGCCGCGACGGCTGGGACGGCATTCTGGCGCCGCAGCTCGACTACCGCACCCGGCCGTGCAATTTCGTCGAGATCATGCCGCGGCTGGACGAGCATCTGCGGCGGCCGAAGGCGCAGGGCGCGTCGGTGTAGCTCCTCGTCATTCCGGGGCGCGCGCTGAGCGCGAACCCGGAATCTCGAGATTCCGGGTTCGCCGCTTCGCGCCGCCCCGGAATGACAACTTCACCAACAACGCCCACAACGCGCGCCAAATGTGAGATACGCTTCGTCGCGCAGTTGTTTTGCTCGCTGCCGGTGGAAGGCTAGGCATTCCCCCGTGACGCGTCGCGGCAGGTCGCGACGCGTCACGGTCACAGCTCGCGCTCCCAGGTCTCGCCGATCAGGCTCTGGCCGAAACTGCGGTGCGGCTCGGTCGCGACCAGCACGAAGCCCTGGTCCTGATAGATCTTGCGGGCGGCGACCAGAATGCTCTGCGTCCACAGCGTGATCTTGCGGTAGCCGCAGGCCTGCGCGAACGCGATGCATTCGCCGACCAGCCTTGTGCCCAGCCCCTGTCCGCGTCCGGCCGGATCGACCAGCAGCAGCCGAAGCTTGGCGACATCGTCGCTGTGTTTGACCAGAAATACCGAGCCCACCGGGACGCCATCGAGTTCGGCGATCCAGCAGCGCTCGCGCGAGGCGTCGAACGAGGTCAGGAATTTTGCCGCGATTTCGGCGACCAGCGCCTCGAACGAGGCATCGAAGCCGTATTCGCCGGCGTAGAACGCGCCGTGGCTCTGCACCAC
>CALROE020000439.1:0-4222 GCA_943369715.1 Bradyrhizobium ivorense | reverse complement strand
GAACGACAAGCAGTTCGACATTTCTTTCCGCTTCATCGACAACGCCTATGGCTTGGCGCGGCTTCGTACGAACTGGGACACCTACCAGATCGACAATCACAAAGCCAAGGTGCTACTGACCCAGTCTCGCGAGAACGGCGTCAGCGCGGATGGTAGCCGCGAGCGAGATGCCATCAAGTTGCTGCAGTCGGTGTTAAGTAGGAAAGGTGACGATCTCTATCACCCGCTTTCCGTGATGCGGATTTATGCGGAAATCGTCGATAGGTACTCGCACTCTCTGACCCAAGAACAGAGAGTTCCCCTGAAGCAATCTATCGAGATAGCCATTCGCCTCATCTCGAAATTCAAGCACCCTGGTCGCTTTAGGAACCTAGCGGAATTGCGAAATCGTCTTGCAGGAGCGGTCAGCGTACTGAGATGATCTCGGCGTAGAGGCCATTATTGGGCTGCGGGTACGGTAGCACATTGATCGCTCAACGATCGGGGTGGGGTGATAGCGCGTACGGCGCGGGTCCTACGCTGGTGCTCCAAGGCACAGGTGGGTCAGGCTGCTCCCAGCAGACGGCCCGTGCTACCAGTCTACATCGTTAGACCGGCCCAAACGACCTGAAGGTTACAGGGCGGGTTAGCAGCGTACCCCGCCGAATGCACGAAGGTTGAACGGCGGATTACGCTGCGCTAATCCGCCTACGGCCCTGAGCTACTTGACCTCGGCGACCTTCGGTCCAGATGAGAGCATCTGCGCGTTGGTTGCCGGGGGCCGGTTCGACGGCAATGTCGGGTCCGGCGATCGGAAAGCGGCGTCGGGCGGTGCTCCCCGGGATGGTCGACGGGCAGCGGTTGCCGGAAGCACGATCACTTTGGCTCCGACTTTCACCCGTTCATAGAGGTCCGCGACATCCTCATTGGTCAGCCGGATACAGCCGGACGAAACCCGCTTCCCAATCGTATCCGGCTTGTTGGTGCCGTGAATTCTATACTCGGTTTCGCCCAGATACATCGCGCGCGCGCCGAGCGGATTGCCGGGACCGCCCGCCATGAACCGCGGCAGATAGGGCTGACGCGAGACCATCTCCGCAGGCGGATGCCAATCCGGCCATTCTGCCTTGCGGGCCACGGTCTGCTCACCGGACCATGTGAAACCTTCGCGGCCGACACCGATGCCGTAGCGCATCGCCTGCCTGTCGTTCAGAACGAAATAAAGGAATGTGTTCCCGGTATCGATGATCACGGTGCCCGGAGTCTGGCGGCTGGCATAGTCAACCACTTGCCGCACAAGGGCTCCGGGACCCTCGGCAGCCCTGGGTGGTTCGACCAGAGGCGCCGGGGCCGGAATCCTGGCCGGGGCCGCATGAACCGGAGGCGCCACATAAACCGGGGTTGACGACGCCTGGGCCTGGGGGGCGGACGGCTTCCGTACCGGTTGCACGCTCCCCGGGCGAGACAACAAACCGTATCCCGATGCGGCGACGGCGATGACGCCAATTGCAACTCTCGCGGCCATTGGCAGTGCGAAGGCCTCCGCCTTTCCACGTCTGGCCCGCTTGCTCATGTCTTTCCCCAGGTCGCCATGCCCTGAAGAAGTACCCAGCAAAATTTAATAAACTTCGTGCCCGGACTGTAACTGTTGGCGGTGGTTAACGCCGAACTCCTGTTAGGCACATGGCGGATTACGCTTCGCTGATCCGCTCTACGGTCCTGAGCAAGGCTACGCCGTCGAGGCGGTTAAAATCCCGCTGTCGGGATCGGTGGCAGGCTTCGCCGGCGGCATCGGCGCAGTGCTGACAAGGCAGGATATTTTGACTAACCTTCAATGCGGGCCATCAAGACGGCAGGGCAGGCCCCACGAGGGAAGATCGATGAGCACAGTCAAAAGCGCTTTGACCCAGAAGAGCGGCGCCCTGATCCATGTTCGTTCCGGCGACATGGTCGTCGAAGCCCTGCGCCTGATGCGCGACAAGCGGGTCCGGGCGGTGCTGGTGATCGACGACGATTTGCTGGTCGGTATCGTGACCCAGGGTGACTGCGCCATCAAGGTGCTGCTGCCCGGGCTCGATGCGAAGCAGACGCCGGTCAGCCAGGTGATGACGGGCAACCCGGTGACGGTCACGCCGGACGACCGGCTGGAAGGCTGCATGGCCATGATGGCCGCGCGCGGTTTTCGCCATCTGCCCGTGCTGGACGCGGGCAAGGTCGTGGGCGTGATCTCGATCGGAGACGTCGTCAAGGACATCATCCGGGATCTGGAGCACAATGTGGGCGACCTGACGGGCTACATCATGAGGGACGGCCCCGGCGGCTGACAGACGCCCTGCGGCCCGGTGATGGGTTTCGCAAAGGACTCAACCCATCCTGCGGCACCGCGATCCGTTGCTTCACCGTCAAATCTCCTTCCACCAGCGCCAGGTCGCCGCCAGCGCCAGCAGGCCGAGCGCGCCGGTCACGGCCACGGCATTATGGGAGCCGATGCGGTCCGCGAGCCAGCCCAGCCACAGGAAGCCGATCGGGCCGGTGCCGATGCAGACGGTCAGGATGCCGAGGATGCGCGAGCGCATGTGCAGCGGCGCGGCAAGATAGACCAGCGTGGCCTGCATCGTCGCAAAGCCGGCGCCGCCCAGCCCCGTCATGATCAATGCCACGCCGGCCAGTACGGGACTTTGCACCAGCGCGAAAATCACCAGCGTGATCAGGTAACAGACGACGCCGCCGACATAGGCCCGGCCGTACCATTTCGGGGTCAGCCACAACCCCACCAGCAGCGCGCCGACGAAAGCGCCGATGCCGTCCATGGCCGCCAGGATGCCGACGCCTTCCGGACCCAGATGCAGGCGATCGCGCCCGATGACGGGAATCATGCTGGTGAAGGGCCACGCGAAGATATTGTAGATCACCGTCACGACCAGCACGCCGATGAGCCGCTTGTCGGTGCGGACCAGAGCGAGCCCCTCGGCGATCCGCGCCAGCACGGCTTCGGAGCCCGCGACGCGGGGAATGCGCGAGCGGATGGACAGAATTGCCCATAGCGCGGTGCCATACATCAGCACGCCCAGGATGAACGCGCCCTGGAGGCCGGTCCCGGCGAGCAGGAATCCGCCGGCGGCGGGGCCGACCATGCGGCTCGCATTGCCGGCGCCGACATCCAGCGACATCGCGGCGCCCATCTGTTCGCGGCCGACCACCTCGCCCATCATCACACGGCGCACCGGATTGTCGGTGCACCAGCCGCAGCCGTTGATGAAACTCGCGAACGCGAGATGCCAGATCTCGAGTTGTCCGGTCCCGTCCAGAACCGCCAGGACCGCCGAGGTGCCGCCCATCATCAACACGACGACGAGGAGGGTTCGAGCGCGATCGAAGCGCTCCGCAAGCGCGCCGAGAAACACGCCGAAGAGAGCCATGGGAAGCAGGCGGAGCATGGTCATCATCGAGACCAGAAACGCGGACTCGGTGCGCTGGTAGACGACAACCCCGACCGCGATGGTTTCCAGCCAGCGCACGGTGGAGACGATCAGGCCGACATACCATAACCGCCAGAAATCCGGTGCCCCGATCATGCGCCGGAACGGCGAGTTGCTCACGCGATCGTTTCCTCTCCGGGGACGGCTTACCCCTTATTGCTTGCACCGTCGCTGTATCGTAGAGGTGATTTGGAAGCGGGCAAAGCGATCAAACGAAGGGGGCCGGCTCTGGCGCCAGCCAACTTTGAAAGCGCGCAGGCCGGGTAGAGCGAAAGCAATACCCGTCATGTTCGCGCGGTGATGGTTTCGCGAAGAGCTCAACCCATCCTGCGAGCTTGCATCAGGGCCAGGAAACCGCGAAAATCCTGACCAGTCCACACCTCATCCCGGGAATCCCAACCACATGCAGTTCGATGACGTTATCCGCGGTCGCCGGAGTATTCGCGGTTACAAGCCCGATCCGGTGCCGATGGCGCTGATCAAGGAAATCATCGGTCTGGCGATGCGCGCGCCGTCGTCGATGAATACCCAGCCGTGGAATTTCTACGTCATCACCGGCGAGCCGCTGGACCGGATCCGCGCCGGCAACACCGAGCGGATGGTGGCGGGGATTCCGCAGTCGCGCGAGTTCCGCACCGGGCAGGCCTTTGCCGGCCCGCACCGCGACCGGCAGGTCGGCGTCGCCAAGCACTTGTTCTCCGCCAGGGGGATCGCGCGCGACGACAAGGACAAGCGGCAGGACTGGGTGCTGCGCGGCTTCCGTC
>CALROE020000438.1:0-4238 GCA_943369715.1 Bradyrhizobium ivorense | reverse complement strand
AGCACCCCCCACCCCGTCCTTCGCTTCGCTACGGCCGACCCTCCCCACCGCTTCGCGGGGGGAGGAATGAAGATCAGGCATCGAACATGATCACGCTGCGGACCGTCTTGCCGGCCTTCATCGCGGCGAAGCCGTCGTTGATCTCGCTCAGCTTCAGCTTGGCCGAGATCCAGTCTTCCAGGTGCAGCTTGCCGCGCATGTAGAATTCGATCAGCCGGGGCATGTCGACACGGAAATGGTTGGAGCCCATCGAGGAGCCCTGGATCTTGCGTTCGCGCAGGAAGTCGAAGCCGTGCAGTTCGATCTTCTGGCCGAACGGGATCATGCCGACGATGGTGGCGGTGCCACCGGGGGCCAGCATCGCGAAGGCCTGCTCGGCGGTTTCCTTGCGGCCGAGCACCTCGAACGAGTGATTGACGCCGCCGTTGGTGAGGTCGCGCACCTGTTGCACCACGTCGCCATTGCGGGGATCGATGATGTCGGTGGCGCCGAGTTTGGTCGCCAATTGCAGTTTGGCCGGATTGGTGTCGACCGCGATGATGCGGCCGGCGCCGGCGATTTCGGCGCCATTGATCGCGGCCATGCCGACGCCGCCGCAGCCGATCACGACCACGGTCTCGCCGGGCTGAACCTTGGCGGTGTTGACCACCGCGCCGTAGCCGGTGATGACGCCGCAACCGATCAGCGCCGCGAGATCGAGCGGCATCTCCTTCTTGATTTTGACGATGGCGTTTTCGTGCACCAGCATCTGCTCGGCGAATGACGACAGATTGAGGAACTGGTTCAGCTTTTCCGAGCGCGCCCATGACAGCCGGTTGGAGGCGCCGGGCAGCATCTTCACCGTGGTATCGGTGCACAGCACCGGCCGGCCGGTCGAGCAATTGTCGCAGGTGCCGCAGAACACCGACAGGCACGTCACCACGTGGTCGCCGGGTTTGACGTAGGTGACGTCGGAACCGACCTGCTCGACGATTCCGGCCGACTCGTGGCCGAGCACCGCCGGCAGCGGATGCGGGTAGAGCCCTTCCATGAAATGCAGGTCGGAGTGGCACAGTCCGGCAACCGAAGTGCGGATCAGCACCTCGCGCGGACCCGGCTTCTGCAGGCTGACGTCCTCGATCACGAGCGGCTTGTTGACTTCAACCAGGACGGCGGCCTTCATCGGTGTTTCCTCTTTTTTATGGTTGCGTCATTCCGGGGCGACGCGAAGCGTCGAACCCGGAATCTGGAGATTGTTATTCGAGATTCCGGGTTCGCGCTTCGCGCGCCCCGGAATGACGATTTAGCCTACGCCGCCGAAATCAATTCGCCAACCTCGGCCATCCCCACCGCGCGGTCGCTCAGCAGATGCCCCGTGATGGCGCGCTGCGCGGCATTTTCCGTGAGCCGGAATGGGTCGCCCGCCGCAATCCGGTGATCGATCACCATCCGCGACAGCAACAGCCGGCGCGCATCGCCGCGCATCTCGTGGACACGTCCGCCCTCCCAGGCCAGCGTCACGGCGCTGGCGACATGATAGAGCAGGCTGGTGGCGCGGCGCGCCTCGGCCTCGTTGTCCATGCGGCTCGCCACCTCGCGGGCAAAACCGATGGCGCGGTCGGTGAGATCGCGCAGGCGGTTGCGCCAGGCCTGCGGCACGTTGGCGCTGTCGTCGAGGCGGGCGTGCAGGTCGGCGGCCAATGCCGCCTCGGCGCCATGGCGGCCGACCGCGCGCTTCAACGCATCGATCGCCACGATATTGCCGGTGCCTTCCCAGATCGAACCGAGATGGGAGTCGCGCAGCAGCCTGCTGGTGGCGAATTCCTCAATGTAACCGATGCCGCCGCGCATCTCGAGCGCGTCGCCGCAGACCTTGCGGGCGTCGCGGGTGGCGCGGAATTTCAGGGTTGGCGTCAGGATGCGCAGCAGGGCCGCCGCGTCCTGGCTGCCGGCCTCGGCGCGGTCCAGCGCGTCGGCCGTGACAAAACTCATCGACAGCGCCTGTTCGGTCGCCAGCATGATTTTCATCAACTGCCGCCGCGCCAAAGGCAGGTCGACGATGCGGCTTCCGAACACCATGCGGTTCTGCGCCACCGTCATGGCGTCGTGATGCGCGCGCCGCATCAGCGCGGTGGATTTGACGCCGTTGGACAGCCTGGACGAATTGACCATCTCGGCCATTTGGACAAAACCGCGATCGAGCTTGCCGACCGCATAGGCGATCGCGCCTTCCAGCTTGATCTCGCCCGAGGCCATCGAGCGGGTGCCGAGCTTGTCCTTGAGGCGTACGATCCGGTAGTGATTGGGCGTGCCGTCATCCAGCGTCCGCGGCATCAGGAACAGGCCGACGCCGCGGGTGCCGGGACCTGCGCCTTCCGGCCGCGCCAGCAGCATCACGACTTTCGCATCGGCGTTGGAGCAGAACCATTTTTCGCCCGTGAGCCGCCAGTGGTCGCCCTCCTGCACCGCCGTGGTGGTCAGCGTGCCGACGTCGGAGCCGCCTTCCTTCTCGGTCATGAACTGGCCGCCCTGGGTCAGCAGGCTCATGTCGGTCTGCGTCAGTCCATCGAGATACCTCGCCTTCAGGGCCTCGCTGCCGAAATTCGAAAGCAGTTTGGCGCAGCCGTCGGTGACGTTGATCGGGCAGCCCAGCCCGAACTCGGCCTGGTTGAACAGGAACGTAAAGGCGTGTTTTGCCACCACCGGATATTTGTCGGGCCACCCCAGAATGCCCTTGCGGACCGACATCGCGTGAATGCCGAATTCGCCGAACGCGGCGGCTTCCAGCTCGCGATAGGCCGGGTGATATTCGATCCATTGCGCGTCGCGGCCGAATTTGTCGCGCTGGTGCAGCACCGGGGTGTGACGGTCGGAGAGCCGCGCGCATTCGTCGAGATGACCGCCGGCGAGCGCGCCGAGCCGGTCGAGATGCGGCTCGATATGGCGAAACAGCGGTGACGGCAGATGAATGCGCAGCAGGTCCGTCAGAGCAGGATCGGCGCGGTAGAAATTCATGCCCGACGTATCCGGCGCGAGCAGGCCCGGCTGGTCGGCGGGCAGCGTTAACTCGCTTTGTCTGGCTGGCTGGTGCATTTTTGACTCTTGTTCGTTCCGCCCGATATCCTGACGATATCGACCAACTACCGATACTGCAGGCGATGACGCCGTCAACAAGCATAATTGGAGGATCACCCTGTGGCTGAGGGATACCGCATCATCGGCGCCGAGATGTCGCCCTACTCGGTCAAGGTCCGCTCCTATTTCCGCTACAAGGGCATTCCGCATCAGTGGATCCTGCGCAATGCGGCAAGCCAGGCGGAATACGACAAATTCGCCAAGGTGCCGATCATTCCGCTGGTCATCACGCCGGATGGTACTGGCATCCAGGATTCCACGCCTGTCATCGACGCGATCGAAAAGCTCCATCCGGAGCCGTCGATCCATCCCGGCGACACGATCGCCAACTTCATCTCCGCGCTGATCGAGGAGTTCGGCGACGAGTGGGGCAACAAATGGATGTTTCACTACCGCTGGGCACGCGACGTCGATCAGCGCGCCTCGGCCGGGCGGATCGCGCGGATGCGGGGTCCTGCCGCCAGCGAGGAGAAGCATGAGGCATTCGCGGCCCAGGTGCGCGTCCGCATGGTCGACCGGGTCTGGTTCGTCGGCTCCAACGAGATGACCGCGCCGCAGATCGAGAGCGGCTTTGTCGAGATGCTGGGTTTGCTGGACAGCCACCTCGCGAGCCGCCCCTACCTGTTCGGCGGCCGGCCGGCCTTCGGCGATTTCGGCCTGTGGGGGCAGTTCTACGAGCTGTGGACCGATCCGACCGCCGGCGCCCTGATCGAAGGCAACACGCCGCATGTGCTGGATTGGGTGCACCGCATGCTGTGGCCGCGCGCGGAAGGCGCGTTCGAGAGCTGGACCGAACTCGCGCCGACCCTGATGCCGATTCTGGTCAGGCAGGTCGGCAAGCAATTCTGGCCCTGGACGCTCGCCAACGAGACCGCGCTGAAGCAGGGACAGGAGGAGTTCAGCGTCACGCTCGGCGACAAGGTCTGGACCCAGAAGCCGCAAAAATATCACGCGCGCTCGCTCGGGATGCTGCGCGCCAAATACGCTGAAATCGCCGACAAGAGCGCGCTCGATATGGTGCTGGCCGCGGCCGGTTGCCTTGCCGGATTGCGCGCCTAGATACCTACTCCCGTCTCCTATCGAAGGACAGCGCCATGCAAACGCCTGACTACAAGATCGCCCTG
>CALROE020000437.1:0-4240 GCA_943369715.1 Bradyrhizobium ivorense | reverse complement strand
ATCTGGTGGGGCCCCGAACTCATTCAATTTTACAACGACGCCTATCGCCAGACCATGGGACCCGAGCGCCATCCGAGCGCGCTCGGTCAGCGTGGCCGCGACTGCTGGGCCGAAATCTGGCCCATTATCGGCCCCCAGATCGAACAGGTGATGAGCGGCGGTGGCGCCACCTGGCATGAAAAACAGCTGGTGCCCGTCACGCGTTACGGCAAACTCGAGCAGGTCTACTGGACCTACAGCTACAGCCCGATCGACGAGGACGACGGCATTGGCGGCGTGCTGGTGGTCTGCCAGGACGTGACCAGGGATGTTGTCTCCGCCGCGGAGCTGCGGGAGCGCGAGGCCGAGCTCGCGCGGGTGCAGCAGATCGGCCGGATCGGCGGGCTCGAGGTCGACCTTCGCACTGGCTTCCGCAACCGCCGGTCGCCGGAATATCTGCTGATTCACGGGCTGCCGCCGGATGCCGCCAACGAATCGCATGACGACTGGGTGCAGCGCGTCCATCCCGAGGACCGTGAAGCCGCCGAAACAAAATTCCGCGAAGCCATTGCCGGCGACGCGCGCGAGTACATCGTGCAATACCGGATCATCCGGCCGAGCGACGGCGAGGTCAGGTGGATTTCGGTCAAATCCACCATCGAGCGCGACGAAAATGGAACGGCCATCCGCCTGGTCGGCGCGCACAGCGATGTCACCGAGCAGGTGGTGGCGGACCATGCGCTTCGGCAAAGCGAGGAGCGGTTCCGCAAGCTTGCCGACCAGCTCGCCGAACTGAATGCGACGCTGGCCCAGCGGGTCGAGGAAAAGACCCGCGAGCGCGACCGGATCTGGAACGTGTCGCAGGATCTGTTGCTGGTCTCCGATCGCGACGGCGTCTGGCGAACGGTCAATCCGGCCTGGACCCGAACGCTCGGCTGGAGCGAGGCCGAACTGCTCGACCGCACTTCGGAATGGCTGGAACATCCCGACGACGGCGGCACGACGCGGAAGCAGTTCAAGAAGCTCAGCGAGCGCGAAACCACCGTCAGGTTCGAGAGCCGCTTCCGCCACAAGGATGGCTCGTACCGCTGGCTGTCGTGGACCGGGGTGTCCGACAAGGACCACAATTACGCCGTGGCCCGCGACGTCACCGCGGACAAGGCCGCGGCCGAACGGCTGAAGGCCACCGAGGAAGCGTTGCTGCAGTCGCAGAAAATGGAAGCGGTGGGACAGCTGACCGGCGGCATCGCCCACGACTTCAACAACCTGTTGACCGGTATCGTCGGATCGCTGGACCTGATGCAGACCCGTCTCAACCAGGGGCGGACCGACAATGTCGCGCGCTACATCAACGCGGCGATGACATCGGCGAACCGCGCCGCGGCGCTCACCCACCGCCTGTTGGCGTTCGCGCGGCGACAGCCGCTGATCCCCAAAAGCGTCGATGCCAACGCACTGGTGGTGTCGCTGGAGGATCTGCTGCGCCGGACCATCGGCGAGACCATCGATCTCGAGATATCGGCGGCGGAGGATTTGTGGGGCACGCTGTGCGACCCCAACCAGCTGGAAAGCGCGCTGCTCAATCTCGCCATCAACGCGCGCGACGCCATGCCTGACGGCGGCAGGCTCGTCATCGCCACCAGCAACGCGCGGCTCGACGGCACCGCGGCGAATGCGCCGGCGCTGTCATCAGGCGAATATATCTGCATCGCCGTCACCGATACCGGCGTCGGCATGAGCGCGGAGGTGGCGGCGCGCGCCTTCGATCCGTTCTTCACCACCAAGCCGATCGGGCAAGGCACCGGTCTCGGGCTGTCGATGATCTATGGCTTTGCGCGGCAGTCGAACGGCCATGTGACGATCGACAGCAGGATCGGGCAGGGGACGTCGGTGAAACTCTATCTGCCGCGTCACCACGGCGACATCGATAGCGGGTATGCCTCGGCGGTCCGGGCGGCCGAACATGCCGCGACCGGCGAAACCGTGCTGGTGGTCGAGGACGAGCCGGTGGTGCGCGGCGTCATTCTGGAGATGCTGGGCGAGCAGGGCTACCGCACGCTGGAGGCGGTCGATGGACCGTCGGGCCTGAAAATCCTGCGCAGCGGCGCGCGGATCGATCTCTTGGTCACCGATGTCGGCCTGCCCGGCATGAACGGCCGCCAGCTCGCCGACCAGGCCCGCGAAACCCGCCCCGATCTGAAAATCCTGTTCATCACCGGCTACGCCGAGAGCGTCGTGATCGCGGACGGTTTTCTGCAGCCCGGCATGGAAATGATCACCAAGCCGTTCGACCTCCAGAACCTGTCGCAGCGGATTCGCGGCATGGTTTCGGGCTAGCCATCGGTCCATTGCCGGGGTCGGTCAGACCCATGGGATCGGCGCGGACGCCCACCCTATTGAAGCCCCGGACAAAGTGACCGATGATCGCGTGGTTGCGTGAGGGGCTTTGAGTCATGCGGATTTCGTGGCCGGTCCGGTCTGCCCTGGCGGCTATCCTGCTGCCTTGTCTGGCGTTGCACGCCGCTCCGGCGTTGGCCGAGAAGCGCGTCGCGCTCGTGATCGGCAACGGCGCCTACCGGAACGCCACCCCTCTGCCGAACCCGCGCAACGACGCGCAGGACGTCGCCGCGGCACTGACCCGCACCGGATTCGAGACCATTGTCGGGATCGATCTCGACCGTGCAGGCATGGACAAGGCCGCCGTCAGCTTCAACCGCGCCGCGCGCGACGCGGACGTCGCCGTATTTTACTATAGCGGCCACGCCTTGCAGTTTGCCGGCGTCAACTACCTGATGCCGGTCGACGCCAGACTGACCGATGAGGCCGACCTGCGGCTGATGGCGCGGGTCGACGACGTGGTTACCGACCTGCAGCAGGCGAAGAATCTCCGCATCCTGGTGCTCGATGCCTGCCGTGACAATCCGTTCGCCGAAGCGTTGAAGCGTTCGGTCGGGCGCACCAGGGGCGCCAGCCTCGGCAATGGTCTCGCCAAGATGGACAGTCCGCAGGGGATGATCGTCGCCTACGCCACGCAGGCCGGCCGTACCGCCGAAGACGGCTCCGGCCGTAACAGCCCGTATACGGCGGCGTTCCTCAGGAATATCGAGACGCCGGAAGAAATCGGCACGGTGTTTCGCCGGATCAGCGCCGACGTCTACGATGCCACCCGGCGGACCCAGCTTCCCGAGCTGTCGCTGTCGCTGATCGGCGAGTTCTATCTGAAAGGCCGGTCGTCCGCCGCTTCGACGGCGCCGGCCAGGTCGGACGAGGTGTCGGCGCTGGAACAGCGCCTGAAAAGCCTGGAAGAACGGCTGAGGACGAAAGATGAACCGATGACCGCGCTGGCGCCGCCGGCGCGGATGAGCCCGCCGGTTGCGGCCGCGCCTTTAGCCCTGCCGCCGGCCGCCGGCGCCTACGACCCGGTCGGCGCCGTAACGGCCTTTTACACCGCGCTTTCGGAAGCCAACGGCCGTTCGGCAGTGGCATGGGTGGTACCGGAAAAGCGCGGTGCCGGGCCCTATGTCGAGGCCAACATCAGCAAGTTCTATTCAAGCCTGCGCGAGCCGCTCAGGATCCTCAGCATCGAGCGGATCGACGCCGATCGTGTCGGCGTCAAATACAGGTTTGTGCGGCCGAGCGGCAGCGCATGTGCAGGCGACGCCAAGGTCAATACGGTGTTCCAGAACGGCAGGACCTTCATCAAGGGCATCGCGGCGAATTGTTGATTGCGCCGCCGCTGAGCGGTTGCCTCACATCTCGCCGGTGAGGAACGGATTGGTCAGCCGCTCCTGGCCGATGCT
Source organism: Bradyrhizobium ivorense (assembly GCA_943369715.1). Lineage (GTDB taxonomy): Bacteria > Pseudomonadota > Alphaproteobacteria > Rhizobiales > Xanthobacteraceae > Bradyrhizobium > Bradyrhizobium ivorense_A. The sequence continues at coordinate 461 of CALROE020000437.1, read as the reverse complement.
GGAGCCGGGACCGTGGCCGCAGATGAAGCCGACATCGTCGCCGAGCGGCAGCAGTTTCTCGGTGATCGACCTGATCAGCGTGCCGTGGTCGCCGCCGGGCAAGTCGGTGCGCCCGACCGAGCCGCTGAACAGCACGTCGCCGACATGGGCGAACCGCATGTCCTTGTTGTAGAACACCACGCTGCCCGGCGAATGGCCGGGGCAATGCAGGACGTCGAAGACGAGGTTGCCGACCGAGACCTGATCGCCTTCCTCGAGCCAGCGGTCCGGCACGAAATCGCGCACGCCGGCCATGCCGAAACGCAAGCCGCTCATCACCACATTGTCGGTCAGGAACTTGTCGTCGATATGGGGGCCTGTTATCTCGACCTTGAGCGCGTCGCGCAGGTCGGCGGCGCCGCCGACATGGTCGATATGGCCATGGGTCAGCCAGATCTGTTCCACCGACACGTTGGCCTGCT
>CALROE020000436.1:0-4243 GCA_943369715.1 Bradyrhizobium ivorense | reverse complement strand
TCAGGAGGCTTACGTCAAGATCTGGAACAGCGCCGGGCAGTTCAATCCCGGGCTGTCGTCACCGATCACGTGGATGGCGTCGATCGCCCGGAATCGGGCTATCGATGTCGTGCGCAAGCGGACGGAAGTGTCGATCGAAGAGGAGCCGTCGGCCATGGAAGTGGCGGCCGACAGCCCGGATCCGCTGGCGCGCCGGGAAATGACGGAAGAATTGAAGCGGCTTCTGGAGTGCGTCGGCCGCCTTGAGCCCGACCGGCAAAAGCTGGTGCTGCTGGCCTATTACAACGGCTGGAGCCGCGAGCAGCTGGCAGCGAAATTCGAGACACCGGTGAACACGGTGAAGACATGGCTGCGCCGCAGCATGATGGATATCCGGGAGTGTCTCGGGCTCTAGGAGATCTTGGACTCTAGATGATGGCCTACAGCGAAGACCATATCGCGCTCGCCGCGGAATACGCACTCGGCACCCTCGATGCCGACGAGCGCGCGCAGGTCGAGACCATGATGTCCGTGGACAAGGAGTTCACGGCGATGGTCGAGGCGTGGCAGCAGAAGCTTGGCGTCCTCAACCAGATGGTCGGATCGGTCGAGCCGCGGCCCGAGGTCTGGGACAGAATCAGGACCGCGATAGGACATTCCGAGCAGCAAGGGCCGCTGCTGCTTCCCGACGCGCCGCCGCCGCCGGCCAACGACGTCATTGCGCAGCCCGCCCCGGTCGATGGCTCCAACGTGATCCAGTTATCCGCCCGCGCCCGCCGCTGGCGCAATGTGGCGACGGCGACGACAGCGATTGCCGCAGCCCTGGTCGCGATGGTCGCGACGCAAGTCTATGCGCCGGACCGGCTTCCCGACGGCCTTCGCCCGAAGGTGCGGACCCAGGTGGTCGAGGTGAAGACCACCGTCGTCGCGCCCCCGTCAGGCCAGTTCGTCGCGCTTCTGCAGAAGGACAGCGCATCGCCCGCCTTCATTCTTACGGTGGACGGCGCCAGCAAGAATTTCACCGTGCGCCGGGTGGGCGCCACGCCCGAGCCCGGCAAGAGCTTTGAGCTGTGGCTGGTTTCCGACAAGCTGCCAGGCGCGCGTTCGCTCGGCGTGATCGGTGGCAACGATTTCACCACGCGGCCGGCGCTGGCGTCCTATGACACCGACACCGTGAACAGGGCGACCTATGCGGTGACGCTCGAGCCGGAAGGCGGCTCGCCGACGGGCGTCGCCACCGGGCCGGTCGTGTTTACCGGCAAGCTGATCGAAGCCGTGCCGCCGGCGGCGGCCAAATAGCTTCCGGAGCTGTCAGGCCATTTCGATGGCGCGTCAGTCAGCGGCACAAAAAGAAAACGCCCGTGGGGAGCGGGCGTTTTCGATAGTCAACTTGGGGGTCGTTGGGGTCGTCTGATTATCCACGAGGCGACTTTGGGGGGCTGCTAAAGAGCCGCGTGAATTCCTTGAATTTCGTCAGCGTACCGTCGAGGTCTCCGCGCTGGTGATCGCTACTGGCTTGCCGGCTTTGAGGACCTTCGCGGTCTGGGTGTATCCCTCGTCCGATGTGGTGCGAGCCGAGATGCCGAAGCCCGCCACCGCGATGCCAGCAACAAGAGCGACGACCACGATCTTGAGATGGGTCGTGCGATCAGCGCTGTAAATCGAATGGTTCATGGAAGCCTCCTGCCGCCTTCCTGTCTTGCAAATTGGTGTGGTGCATCCGCCGACAGGTTCAACATCTCATGGCAGGAAACGTGGGGATTCGGCTTTTGGTTCCTAAGATGCGATCACAAGGCAGTGAAAAGACTTGAACGCCCGCGATCCCGGCCGCGCATCGTGACTTGTGAAATGACATCTTTATGAGCATTTACAGCACTTTACGAGTTTCTGGCGTGCCGCAGTACAAAACCGAGCCGATGCGGCCCGGCTGACAAATCATTTGCCTGTGGCGGAAAAGCCGCGCCTTGGCGGCTTCGATCCGTTCCGGACTGAAGTGTGCGCCTTGTTGAGCGTTGGCTTGTCTAGAGACGGGCTTATCCGCGATAATCATCACGCGCGCGTGAAGGGACCTCGTAGTCGCGCGGCGAGCAGAAATGAGCGATTATGGCGATCCGGGGCGGTGTGCCGTTGCCTCAGCTGGCAGGCTATGGATGTAAGGTGCAGGCGGTCCGGACTGCTGCGCCCGCGACGCTTCGAGGCGCGCCTGAAGAGACGGCGTCGCTTTCACGCCTGCGACCTATCATCCATGTCTCGCTGCTGACCGCCGCCGCGCTCGGCGGGACGATCGCCGCAGCACTGCTGTGGGCAGCTTCGCCCGCGCAAGCCGCTTGCGCGCCCATCGCCAATGGCGCCGGCGTGCCGGCGTCGGGCACGACCGTCACATGCAGCGGCGCGACCGTCGATCAAAACGGAGGGGAAGGTTACGGCGACGGCAACCAGGACGGCCTGACGGTCAACGTGCAGTCCGGTGCATCGGTCGCGGGCACCGATAGCGGCATCCGGCTTCGCGACAACAACACGGTACAGAATTCAGGCAGCATTTCCGCCTTCGTGCGTTACGGCGTGAGAGCCGACAACGGTTCGATCACCGTCACCAACAATGCCGGGGCCACGATCACCGGCGATCAGGTCGGCGTGTACGCCGACGTCAACGCGACCGTCATCAACTCCGGCACCATCACTGGAACGGCCGTGCTTCAGCCGCTCAGTGTCGGCGTTCAGGCCTATGGCCTCATCAACATCACCAACAACGCAGGCGGCTTCATCACCGGCACGGCCTGGGGCGTGACGTCGGTAAATGACGGCGGCACGGTCAACAACTACGGCACCATCACCGCCACCGGAGCGTTCGGCAATGCGGCGGCTGCTTACGTTCAGGGAAGCGGAAGCCTGCTCGTCAACAACTACAGCGGCGGCGTGTTGACAGGCTACGCGAATGGCGTGTCCGGCGGCGGGCCGGTGACAGTGAACAACTGGGGCATGATTACCGGCGGCACAGGCCCCGCCATCTATGGCGACAACGCCGTCGTGACCAACTACAGCGGGGCCACCATTCTTGGGGGCCAGGACGGCGTCCAGGCGACGACCCGTGCAACGGTCGTTAATTCCGGAACGATCACCGGAACTGCATTCTATGGGATCTACGCCAACACCGGGAATGTCATTGTTACCAACAACAGCGGCGGACTGATCACCGGCGATGTGGGGATCGCTTCGTCGGGCGGCTCCTCGACGGTCTTCAATGCCGGAACGATTACAGGCACCGGCGGTACCGCCCTCCAGCTGTTTGGCTTTGGCAACACGCTGACGATCACGCCGACCAGCCTGATCAACGGCCTCGTGGTCGGCAGCGCCTCCGACACCTTGCAGCTCGGCGGTTCCGGCACCGGCACGTTCAACGTGGGCAATATCGGCGCAGGCCAGCAATATGACCGGTTCATCACCTTCAACAAGATCGGCGATTCAACCTGGTTCCTGAGCGGCACCGGCGCGCAAACCTGGAACGTGCTGTCCGGCACGCTCGCCGGCAACGCCACCATCGGCGGCCTCAACGTGGCCAGTGGCGGCACGGTGGCGCCCGGCGCCTCGATCGGCACCATCAATGTCAACGGCAATGTCAGCTTCGGGCCGGGCTCGATCTACCAGGTCGAAGTCAATTCGGCCGGCCAGAGCGACAGGATCGCCGCGACCGGCACGGCCACGCTCACCGGCGGCACGGTGCAGACGCGTGTCCTCAGCAACGGCTTCGGGCCGAGCACGACTTACACCATCCTGACGGCGACCGGCGGCAGGACCGGGACGTTCGCGAACGTCATCGATGGCGGCAGCGCCTTCCTGACGCCGAGCCTGAGCTACACCGGCCAGTCCGTGCTCTTGACGCTGACGCGGACTGCCCTGTTCAGCTCCGTCGCGCAAACCCCCAATCAGCTCGCGGTCGCCAATGCAACCCAAGACGACTCCGGCGCCGTGGGCACGGCGCTGGTGCGGCTGTCGAACCCAGCGGATGCAAGGCGGGCGTTCGATTCGCTGTCCGGCGAAATTCACGCCGACGTGCAGACGACGCTTCTGGAGGATAGCCGCTTCATCCGCCAGGCGATGCTGGGCCGTCTCCGGCAGATACCCTATCTGGACGAAACCGGCGCCATGGCGGCGCTCGGTAGCGGCGGTCCCGCGCTCGCCTTTGCTGCCGAGACGGTTGCCGGGGATGCAACGGCGGCCCTCGCCTATGCGGGCGGACAAAAGCCGGGCTTTCCGATGAAAGCCC
>CALROE020000435.1:0-4243 GCA_943369715.1 Bradyrhizobium ivorense | reverse complement strand
TGAAGGTGATCGGCGCCAGCAGCACGCCGGCCGCGGTCGCTACCGCCGCCGAGATCGCCCACACGATCGACACCACGCGCTTGACCGGAATGCCCATATAATAGGCCGCCAGCATGTTCTCCGAACTCGCCCGCATCGCGGTACCGAGCGTGGTGCGGTTGAAGAACAGATACAGCAGCGCGCACAGGATGATGGTCGCGGCGATCACGGAGAGCTTGTCATAGGCCAGCACCAGGCTGCCGACCCGCAGCACGCCCTGGCTGAACGGCGTCTCGATCTTGAGATCGTCGGTGCCCCAGATAATGCCGGCGACGGAGCGCAGGAAGTAGCCGAGCCCGATCGTCGCCATGATGATGGAGAATTGCGGATAACCGAGGATCGGGCGCACCACGACCCGCTCCGCCAGCATGCCGAACAGCGCCATCGCCACCACGGCGCCGGCGAATCCGATCCAGTAATTGAGGCCGAGAACACCGATGAAGGTGAAGGCGAAGAACCCGCCCAGCATCATCAGGTCGCCCTGCGCAAAGTTCACGACTTCGGTCGCCTTGTATACCAGGACGAAGCCGAGCGCGATTAGGCCGTAGACGCAGCCGAGCGCAATACCGCTCACCAACTGCTGAACAAAGTCCAGCATTGCAGATTTCCCTCCCCCGGATGCGCGGCGATTCTATTGACCGCCTTTGCCGCATCTTGTGTCTAGTCGCTGCCCACGTCGCCCGTGTCGAAGCGCTCGCGAACAGCTGGCCGGTATACAGCCCAAAGCACCGATCCCTGTCAACTTAACGCTGGTTGCCGTCCCCGGCGGCCGGTTGCGGACAAATGCCGCAGTCTTGTGCAACTTCTTGAGCCGTCCCGGCCAGGGCAGCGCATCGGCGGGATTTGTCGCCCTCGATTCACCGTGCCGAAAGTTCTTCGGTCCATGGTGCGTATCCCATGCAAATGCTGGATCGCCCCGACATGAAGCTCGAATCCGCGCTGGCGCTACGAGGGTTAACGAAGCGTTTTGACCGCCTCGCGGTCGATGCGCTCGACCTGACCGTCCGAACCGGTGAATTCTATGCGCTGCTCGGACCCAACGGCGCCGGCAAGACCACGACGCTGCGCATGGTGGCCGGCCTGTTGCGGCCCGATGCCGGCTCGGTCTCGGTGCACGGCATCGACGCGCTGGCCGATCCCGTCGCCGCCAAGCAGATCACCGCGTGGGTGTCGGACGAGCCGATGATCTACGACAAGCTGACGCCGCTGGAATATCTCGCCTTCGTTGCCGGGCTGTGGGGCATCGACCCCGAGGTTTCCGAACCATCGGCCCACGATTTGCTGGTCTCGCTCGGCCTCGAGCCGCACCTGCACGAGCGCTGCGAGGGATTTTCCAAGGGCATGCGCCAGAAGGTGGCGCTGGCCGGGGCGCTGGTGCACGACCCGCGCCTGATCATTCTCGATGAACCGCTCACCGGCCTCGACGCCGTGTCGGCGCGCCACGTCAAGGGCCTGCTCGGCGATCGGGTGCGCGCCGGATGCACCGTGATCATGACCACGCATATTCTGGAGGTCGCGGAACGGATGGCCGACCGGATCGGCGTCATCGCCTCGGGACGGCTGATCGCCGAGGGCACGCTGAGCGAGCTGCGCCAGCAGAACGGGCGCAACGACACCAGTCTCGAGGACATGTTCATCGCGCTGGTCGATACCGAGGCCGCCGCGGCATGAGTTCGTCCGCGGATCTGACCTGGTTTGCCCGGCACGAAATCCGGCTGGCATGGCGCGAGGCGCTGGCGATGCTCACCGCCGGCCGCAAGGGGCGCAAGCGCACTGCCATCATCGGGCTGATTGTCTTTGCCGCGATCATGCATCTGCCGGCCTACGCCGTGATCGGCCGGTTCGCCGACCTGCAGGAACCGCTGGATAAATCCACCCTGATCGTCATCACCGCGACCATTCTGCTGGCATGGGCGCTGATGCTGTCGCAGGCCATCGAATCGGTGACGCGGGTGTTTTACGCCCGCGCCGATCTCGACCTGATCATGTCGTCGCCGGTCGCCCTGGCCAACGTGTTTTCGGTTCGCATCGCGGCGATCGCGCTGCAAGTGATCGCGATGGCGCTGCTGCTGTCGACGCCGTTCGTCGATGTTCTCGTCATCGGCGGCGGCTGGCGCTGGCTTGCCGCGTTCGGCGTGGTCGTCGCCATTGGCCTTTCGGCCGCGGCGATCGCAATCGCGATCACGGTCGTGCTGTTTCGCCTGATCGGCCCGAGCCGCACCCGGCTGGTGGCGCAAATTCTCGCCGCCGTGATCGGCGCCGGCTTTGTCATTGCGTTGCAGATAGCCGCGATCCTGTCCTACGGCACGTTGTCCCGGTTCGCGGTGCTGACGTCGGATGCCGCCGCGGTCTTCGCGCCCGCGCTCGACAACATCGTCTGGTGGCCGGCGCGCGCGGCGCTCGGCGACGGCGAAGCGCTGCTGGGCCTGCTGGCCGGCGGCCTCGTCCTGCTCGGCTCCGTGATGGCGATCTTCTCGCCGCGCTTCGCCGACACCGTCGTCAGCGCTTCGGCCACCCCCGCGACGGCCCGTCAAGGTTTCGGTGCAAAGGCGTTTCGCGCCGGCTCGCGGCAGCAGGCCTTGCGCTGGAAGGAATTCGTGCTGTTGAAGCGCGATCCCTGGCTGATCTCGCAGAGCCTGATGCAGCTGCTCTATCTGGTGCCACCGGCGCTGTTGCTGTGGAAGAGCTTTGCCGACAGCGACGCCGCGCTCGTGCTGATCACGCCGGTTATCGTGATGGCCGCCGGCCAGCTCGCGGGCGGCCTCGCCTGGCTGACGATTTCGGGCGAGGACGCCCCCGATCTGGTGGCGACCGCGCCATTGCCGGCGTCACGCGTGACCCGCGCCAAGATCGAGGTGGTGCTGATCGCGATCGCCGTCATCTTCGCGCCGCTGCTGATGGCGCTGGCCTGGGCCGCGCCGTTGCAGGCGGCGGTCACCGCATCGGGCATTGTCGTCGCGGCGGCATCGGCTACCGCGATCCAGCACTGGTTCCGGGTGCAGGCCCGGCGTAGCCAGTTCCGCCGCCGTCAGACCTCGTCGCGCTTTGCCACCTTCGCCGAAGCCTTTTCCTCGATCGGCTGGGCCGCCACCGCGGTGCTGGCGATGGCGCTTCCGATCGCCGGATTGATCAGCGGCCTGATCACCGCGGCGATCGTCGCGGTGACATGGAAGATCAGCCCGCGGCGGGATTAGCCCCGCGAGCCCGCTACTGCTTCTCCAGCCCCGCCTTCTCGATCACGTCCGCCCAGCGCTTGATCTCTTTCTGGATGAACGGCGTGGCCTCGGCCTTCTGCTGCATCATCGCCCTGGTGCCGAATTTTTCGAAATGGGTGCGAACGCGCTCCGAGGTCAGCGCGGTATGCGCGGCAGCCGCCAGCCGGTCGACGATCGCAGGCGGGGTGCCCGCCGGCACCATGATGCTCGACCAGCTCTCAGTGGTCATGTCAGGCAATCCGACTTCGGCCATGGTTGGCGCGTTCGGCATGTTCTTCAGCCGTGCCGGCGCGGTGGTCGCCAGCACCTTCAGTTTGCGCGCCTCGATATGCGGACCGACCGAGACCGGATAATCGAACATCACATCGATGCGGCCGGCGATCAGGTCGTTGAGCGCGGGCGCGCTGCCCTTGTAGGGCACATGCAGCATGTCGATGCCGGCGACGGTCTTGAACAGTTCGGCGACCAGGTGCGTTCCGGTGCCGACACCGGCCGAACTGAAGGTCACCTTGCCCGGATGCTTTTTGGCGTAGGCAATGAGTTCGGGCACCGAATTGAAGGGCGCGCCCTCGAAGGCCACAAAGATGTTTGGCGACTCCGCCATCATATGGACGGGAAGAAAACTGGTCAGCGGATCGTAGGACAGGTTTTTGCGCAGCGTGACATTGGCCGCCATGGTGCCCTGGGTCCCGTAGAGGATCGTATAGCCGTCTGGCTTGGAACGGGCCGCCTGCTCGGTGCCGACGGTTCCGCCCGCCCCGCCCCTGTTGTCGATCAGCACGGTCTGACCCAGCGACTTCGACATCTCATCGGCCACCAGCCGCGAGGTGGTGTCGGTGATGCCGCCGGGCGCGAACGGCACGATCCAGGTGATCGGACGGTTGGGAAACTCTTCGGCTGGGGCAGGCTCGACGACGCCAAACGCGGCGAGGAATAAGGCGAGAAGGGGGATACGTTTTGACATCCAAACTACCTTTGCAGAAATCGTC
>CALROE020000434.1:0-4244 GCA_943369715.1 Bradyrhizobium ivorense | reverse complement strand
TGCCAGTCCATCGGCACGAATCCGCTGGTCTGCTCGACCCTGCGCAGCCAGGTGCGGATCGCGGGGAAGGTCGCGAGGTCGAAGTCGCAGCGGTCGGCGACATGGGTGTAGCCGTACATCGCGATGTCGGCGACGGTCAGCTGCCCCGCGGCAAAATACTCATGGGTCTTGAGGTGGTTTTCCATCACCTGCAGCGCGGCATAGCCGCGCTCCATCCAGTCTTCCAGCGCGTGGGTCTGCAGGTCGCGGCCGCCCTTGACCAGCGCCAGCCAGAAATAGGCCGCACCGATGTTCGGCTCCAGCGCGTGCTGCTCGAAGAACATCCACTGCAGCGCCTCGGCGCGTTCGATCCGCGATTCCGGCGCCAGCGGGGTGCCGCCGGCGACGTACCAGAGGATGGCATTGGATTCGGCGAGATAGCGTCCTTCCGCGACTTCGAGCAGCGGCACCTGCCCTGAGGGATTCTTCGCGAGAAAGTCCGGCGTGCGGCTCTCGCCGCGCAGGATGTCGACTTCGATGGCGCGGTAGGGCGCATTCAACAGCGCCAGCGCAAGGCGGACCTTGTAGCTGTTGCCGGAGCGCTGCATCGAATAGAGCTTGTACATCTTCAAATCAGTTCGATCGGAGAAACGCGGCCGTGCGGAGTTCGCCTTGTCGCGCCGCAACGCGGCTAAACAATGATGCCGTTGCGGTTGTGTCGCAAGGCCCGCGCACTGGAAAAAGTCGAAAACCTCTATTGCACTGCAACCGCGGAGAAAATCCTGCCAGCACGCGTTAACAATTCAGGTCAGGCTTGCGCCATCTTGTCGGCACGCGCATCCCGCTGCGCACGCCGCATGGTGCAAGCGAAAGTCAGCAGCAACACGATGAGGCCGAGCGGTATTCCGCTGACTCCGGCGACGCCGCGCGACAGCAGTGGAACCAGCCACGTCGCGGCCAGCAGGCTGATTTCGAAGGGTTCGAAGCCGCGGCGGAGTCCGTGGCGCGCGAAAAAGGCGATCGCGACCGCTAGCACCACCAGATCGTAATCGAGCACATAGGGTGTCGCGAGCAGGCTGCCGCTCGCCAGCGCTGACGCCTTGAGTTCGAAGGCGGCGTCGCTCCGCCACAGCCACGCCAGACATGCCGCGAGCATGATCGCCAACGCGATCTGCACGGCATAGGCTGATTGTATGCCAGCGCCCCACATCCGCGCCGCGGAAAAAATCGATTGGATCTTCTCCCAGCCGGTACCGCCCTGTTCGAGCACCACGGTCTGCGTGAAGTTCATGGAATCCGCGAAGGCGTGCCAGACGCCGCCGCCGAGGGTGGCAAAACTGACGGCGACAAGCGCCGCCACCGTGGCCGCTGCGGCGGCGATGGTGCTCCACCGGCCGCCCGCCAGCAGCGCCACCGGGATCAACACGCCGAATTGCGGCTTGTAGGCGAGGCAGCCGATCAGCACGCCCGCGAGCCAGGGCCTTCGATCGAGCAGATGCAGCGCGCCGCCGAGCAGCGCCGCGGTGAGAAATCCGTTCTGGCCATGGCCGATGTTGACGACCACGGCGGGAAAGGCCGCCGCGATCAACCAGGTTTCCGGACGCGGCAGGATCGCGCGCATGGCCGCCAGATAGGCGGCAAAGCTCGCCGCCAGCCAGATCGCGAGGCCGAAAGCGTAGGGAACCGCGGCGACCAGCACCGCGACCGCGAAGAAGAACGGCGGGTAATGCCAGCCATAGAACGGCACCTCGCGGCCGCCGAACACGGCCTTTTCGGCGGCGTGCTGCAGGACAGGCACATAGGCATCGGCGGGCCGGCCCTGCCAGGTCAGCGATCCCGCCGCGTAGACATTGGAAAAGTCGGTGCCGACAGGCTTGCCGTTGCGGTCGATCAGGCCGTCCGACAGCGCGATCCAGCCCGATATCGCCACGGCGCAGACGCCGAGCAGGATCAGGCTGTAGCCGCGCGCGCGCGCGGAAGTCAGCCACGCGCCGGATCGCAACCCTTGCCAGATCGTCTGCCGGGTGCCTTGCCAGATATGAGTCATTTTGGCGCAGAATTTTATGAATATTGCGCTGTTCTAACGGGGGCGTTTTAACGTTCCCTAAAGTTTGGCCGCAACCGGCCAAGCTTCTTGCGATGCGGCGTATCGCGCTTTAGGGTGCCTCGATCCCAACAAGACGAGTCGTGGATCGGTGTGACCTCACCCGTGGATTCACCACGCCTGCAAGGAGACGATGATGCCTTTCCTGTCCGCTGCGCTCGACCGTGTGAAGCCGTCCGCGACCATCGCGGTCACGGATAAAGCACGCGCGCTGAAAGCGGCCGGCCGCAACGTCATCGGCCTCGGCGCCGGCGAGCCCGACTTCGACACGCCCGCCAACATCAAGCTGGCGGCGATCCATGCCATCGAGGCCGGCAAGACCAAATACACCGACGTCGGCGGCATTCCCGAGCTGAAGGAAGCCATCATCGCCAAGTTCCAGCGCGAGAACGGCCTGACCTACAAGCCGAACCAGATCATCGTCGGCACCGGCGGCAAGCAGGTGCTCTACAATGCGCTGATGGCCACCATCAATCCGGGCGACGAGGTCATCATTCCCGCGCCCTATTGGGTAAGCTATCCGGAAATGGTGGCGCTGGCCGGCGGCGAAACCGTGCCGGTGATCTGCACCGCGGCCGACGGCTTCAAGCTGAAGCCCGAGGCGCTGGAAAAGGCGATCACGCCCCGGACAAAATGGATCATCCTGTGCTCGCCGTCGAACCCGACCGGCGCGGCCTACACGCGCGCCGAGCTGAAGGCGATCACCGACGTATTGGTCAAGCATCCCCACGTCTGGGTGATGACCGACGACATGTACGAGCACCTGGTCTATGACGACTTCGTGTTCACGACGCCGGCCCAGATCGAGCCGAAACTCTACGACCGCACGCTGACCGTGAACGGCGTGTCGAAAGCCTATTGCATGACCGGCTGGCGCATCGGCTATGCCGGCGGCCCCGCCGAGCTGATCAAGGCGATGCAGACCATCCAGTCGCAGTCGACCTCGAACCCGTGCTCGATCTCGCAATGGGCCTCGGTCGAGGCGCTCAACGGACCGCAGGATTTCATCCCCCTGAACAACAAGGTGTTCAAGGAGCGGCGCGATCTCGCGGTGTCGATGCTGAACCAGGCCAGCGGCATCGACTGCCCGCGGCCGGAAGGCGCGTTCTACGTCTATCCGTCCTGCGCCGGCACCATCGGCAAGACCTCGCCTTCCGGCAAGGTGATCGCCAATGACGAGGATTTCGTCACCGAGCTTTTGGAAAACGAAGGCGTTGCGGTGGTGCAGGGGTCGGCGTTCGGATTGGGCCCGGCGTTCCGGATTTCCTACGCCACCAAGACGTCCGATCTCGAGGAAGCCTGCAAGCGCATCCAGCGCTTCTGCGGCAATTTGAGATAGAGCGTTTTCGAGCGAAGCCTGTCCCGCACATGATGCGGGATGGCTCCCGGTTCGGCGGCGCTCCCCGTCAGCACCGGCATCACAAGCATCGCCGGCACGGCTGACGCGTTCGATGTGATAGGACACCGATATCCCCTCATCGTCATTCCGGGTTCGATGCTGCGCATCGCCCCGGAATGACGGTGGCAAAATCTGGCACCATCACCGCCGTTGTGTCATAGAGAACCGCGCGCCGACGCCATGGCGCGATCCTGGTTCCCCGCTCGCATCGCATCTTTCAGCCGGAGATCTCCCCATGTCCCGTTCCGCCCTCCTTGCCGGCCTCGCCGCGACCGTGCTGATCGCGACTTCCGCCGCGGCCCAGGCGCAGCAGCCGATGCAGCGCGTGCAGGTCGGCGTTCTCGAATGCCGCGGCGGCGCCAGCATCGGCTTCATCGTGGGGTCGGTGACCAATCTCGGCTGCGTGCTGCGCGCCGACGGCCTGCCGGAAGACCGCTATGTCGCGACCGTCCGTAAAGTAGGCCTCGATCTCGGCATCACCCAGGAATCGGCGCTGGCCTGGGGCGTGTTCGCGCCGGTGGCGCGGCTCGGCCCCGGCGACCTCGCGGGCAACTATGTCGGCGTGCAGGGCAGTGCGGCTGTTGGAGTCGGGGTCGGCGGCAACCTTTTGGTCGGCGGATCCAACAACACCATCGCGCTGCAGCCGCTCAGCGTGCAGGGCCAGGTCGGCCTCAGCATCGCGGCGGGACTGGAAAGCCTGGAGCTTCGCCCGGGGAGGTGAGGGCGTCTCTCGACGTCGTAGGGCGGGTTCTCTTTAACCCG
>CALROE020000433.1:0-4248 GCA_943369715.1 Bradyrhizobium ivorense | reverse complement strand
GTCAGGGGCCCCGTCGGCGCAGCGCGGTCTGCTCAATAGACCTTGGGGACGAAACGCTGGGTCGACTTCCTGGGTCGCCTGTAGCCGGTGTCTGGTTGGCGCGGAGGAAGCTCGATCTCGACCGGCCTCATGTCCTGATAGGGAATTTGTTTCAGCAGATGCCGGATGCAGTTGAGCCGGGCCCGCTTCTTGTCATCGGCGTCGACGACGTGCCACGAGGCCTTCTTGCGGTCAGTGTGCGCGAACATTACGTCCTTGGCCCTGGAATATTCCACCCAACGCTTGCGCGATTCGACGTCCATCGGGCTCAGCTTCCAGCGCTTGGTCGGATTCCGGATGCGCTCCTGGAACCTCCGTTCCTGCTCCTCGTCGTTGACCGAGAACCAGTACTTGACGAGATAGATACCCGAGCGCACCAGCATCTCCTCGAAAATCGGACAGGAACGCAGGAACTCCTGATACTCGTCCTCGTTGCAGAAGCCCATGACATGCTCGACCCCGGCACGGTTGTACCAACTGCGATCGAACAGGACGATTTCGCCCCGGGTCGGAAGCTCGGCGACGTAGCGCTGGAAATACCATTGGCCGCGCTCCCGTTCCGTCGGCGTGCCGAGCGCCACGACACGGCAGATGCGGGGGTTCAGGCTCTCGGTGATGCGCTTGATGACTCCGCCTTTGCCGGCCGCGTCGCGGCCCTCGAAGATGACGGCGACCTTGAGGCCCTGCAGCCGGACCCATTCCTGCAACTTGATGAGTTCGAACTGCAGATGGGCGAGCTCGTCGACGTATATGTAGTCCGCCGGAGGCTTGCGCGACTTCGGCCGTTCGGCTGCGTGCCAGTACTGCTCGACGGCGGTGATTTCCCTGGCGTCTCGCAGGACGGATCCCTCCGCCACGGCGGATTTGCGGTTCTTTGCCATTGCTCCCCCGGGGTTCGGCCGATGATGGCCATCCACGAATCGCAGTTGGAGACTTTCATCGAGCAACTCGAAACCCGGTTTGAGCCAGATCAATTGGCGTGCAACCGCGAAGCCCTTGTCAGGGGGCGAAGGGGACATTGCGGAATTCATCCGCTAGGCGGCCTTGTGGACCTTGTCGCGGAAGCTGCGCGGCGACAGGCCGGTTGATCCGGAGAACAGCCGGCTGAAATAGGCCGGGTCGCTGAAGCCGAGCGCGTAGGCGATCGTCGAGACCGGCAGATTGGTATAGACGAGGTTGCGCCGCGCCTCGCGAATGACCCGGTCGAGGATGAGATGCGATGCTCCGTGGCCGGTCGCCGTACGGGTCAGGCGGCTCAGATGCGTCGGTGTGATCGCCAGCGCGGCGGCATAGTCCGACACGGTCCAGTGCTGCAGGAAATGTTGCTCGAGCAGCGCCTCGAACCGGCGAAAAAGATCGGGTTTCGCCATGCCACCCGGCATCCTGCCGTTCGCGGCCATTTCGCGCGCGACCAGGCCGATCAAGGCCGCGGACAGTGCCCGCAGGATATGGGCCCTGGCAAAATGGCGCCCGGCGAATTCGGCGAAAATCTGCTGCATCGCGTTGCGCATCTCGGGCGTGCCGCGCAGCACGGTCGAATGCGCCAGCACGCGCCGCAATCCTTCCGGGGGTGTCAGCACCTCGTCCAGCATTTCCGCCGATACGGTAAGCACCCAGCCTTGGGTGCCCGGCTTGAAGCTGAAGCCGTGGACATCGCCGACCGGTACATTGACGACCCGCATCGGCCGCAGCGCGTGGATCCGTCCTTCCAGCGTCGCCTGTCCGCCGCCGCGTTCGATCAGCAGGATCTGATGCAGCCGTGCATGCCGGTGGGCTGCGAATTCCCATTGGTGCAGCACCGAACGCGCGGCGATGGTTTCGCAATGCACGACGTCAGGCAGATCGCCGGACTCGCCAAACAGGTTGTAGGTCTGGACGGTTCGCTGGGCCGGGGTTCTGCTCATGTTCGAATCATACAAGACAAAGGAGGGTCTATCCATTCTGAACGCTTCAAAACTTCGTAGATTTGTCCAAAATCAGGGAGGGCGCCATGAAGGTTCAGGTTTGCATCATTGGCGGCGGGCCGTCGGGGCTGCTGCTGTCCCAGCTCCTGCATCTGCAGGGCATCGAAACCGTGGTGCTGGAAAAATACAGCCGCGAATATGTATTGGCG
Organism: Bradyrhizobium ivorense; assembly: GCA_943369715.1. GTDB lineage: Bacteria > Pseudomonadota > Alphaproteobacteria > Rhizobiales > Xanthobacteraceae > Bradyrhizobium > Bradyrhizobium ivorense_A. The sequence continues at coordinate 2,096 of CALROE020000433.1, read as the reverse complement.
CGGATTCGCGCCGGGGTGCTGGAGCACGGCTTCGCCCAGCTGATGCGCGAGGCCCAATGCGGCGAGCGCATGGACCGCGAGGGCGAGATCCACAAGGGTTTCCATATCGCCCATGACGGGGTGATGGATCACGTCGATCTGTTCAAATATTCCGGCGGCAGTTCGGTCGTCGTCTATGGCCAGACCGAATTGACCCGCGATCTCTACGACGCGCGCGAGCGGATGAACGGCAACGTCATTCACAACGCCGAGGACGTGACGCCCCACGATCTGAATTCGGACGCGCCCTATGTCACCTATCGCGACGGCGACAGGGTCGTCCGCATCGATTGCGAATATGTCATCGGCGCTGACGGCTTTCACGGCGTCAGCCGCAAGTCGATCCCCAAGGACGTGCTGCGCGAATATGAGCGGGTCTATCCGTTCGGCTGGCTGGGGGTACTGTCGCGCACCAAACCGGTGTCGCCCGAACTGATCTACGCCAGGCACGAGCGCGGATTTGCGCTGTGTTCGCTGCGGTCGCAGGTGCTGAGCCGCTACTACATCCAGGTGCCGCTGACCGATCGGGTCGAAGACTGGTCCGACGACGCGTTCTGGGCGGAGCTCAAGCTCAGGCTGCCGGATAATGTCGCAGCCGGGTTGATCACCGGCCCGTCGATCGAGAAGAGCATCGCGCCGTTGCGCAGCTTCGTGGCCGAGCCGATGCGTTATGGCCGGCTGTTCCTCGCCGGCGATGCCGCGCATATCGTGCCGCCGACCGGCGCGCGCGGGCTCAACAGCGCCGCATCGGATATCTATTACCTCTATCACGCCATGGTCGGTCACTACAAAAAGGGCGACGATGCCGGTCTGGACGGCTACTCGAAAAAGGCGCTGGCGCGGGTCTGGAAGGCGCAACGCTTTTCCTGGTGGATGACCATGATGCTGCACCGTTTCCCGAACAATATTCCCTATGACGACAGACTGCAGAAAACCGAGCTGTCGTACCTGTTCTCGTCCGAGGCGGCCCAGCGCTCGCTGGCCGAGAATTATGTGGGGTTGCCGTTCTAGCGAATCGGTCCGGTTTGCCTGGAATTGATCCAGAACAAATCGCGCCGGAAACCGATCCAATAAAGACGATCCAACAAGGACGATCAGATAGGGGAGAGGCCATGCCCAGCTCCACGCCGCGACAGCCCGTGCCAGGCACCACCATCTTCGACGGTGAGCAGGCCCGCAAGGGCTATGCCCTGAACAAGATGTGCTACTCGTTCAACGACGCCGCCAACCGGCGGGCCTTCGTCGAGGACGAAGACGCCTACTGCACGAAATACGGCCTCAACGCGCAGCAGCGCGAGGCCATCCGCAACCGCAACGTATTGCAGCTGATCGAAGCCGGCGGCAACGCCTACTACCTGGCCAAATTCGCCGGAATCTTCGGGCTCGACATGCAGGACATCGGCGCCCAGCAGACCGGCCTCACCAAGGACCAGTTCAAGGCGAAGCTTCTCGCGGCAAGGGGATAGGCCATGGCCAGAATCGTCGGGAGCATCACTACCTCGCACGTTCCCGCCATCGGCGGCGCCATCGCCAGGGGCCTGCAGAACGATCCGTACTGGAAGCCCTTCTTCGACGGTTTTCCGCCGGTGCGCGAATGGCTCGCCAGGGTGAAGCCGGATGTCATCGTGCTGGTCTATAACGACCACGGACTGAACTTCTTCCTCGACAAGATGCCGACATTCGCGGTCGGCGCGGCGGGTGAATACCGCAACGCCGACGAGGGGTGGGGGATTCCGACGCTGCCGCCGTTCCGCGGCGACCCGGCGTTGTCATGGCACCTGATCGAGCAGCTGGTGGCCGAGGATTTCGACCTCACCACCTGTCAGGAGATGGTGGTCGACCACGCCTTCACCTTGCCGATGGCGCTATGCTGGCCCGACATGAAATGGCCGGTCCGCACCGTGCCGATATGCGTCAACACCGTGCAGGGGCCGCTGCCCTCGGCGGCCCGCTGCTACAAGCTCGGCCAGGCCATCGGCCGGGCCATAGCATCGTGGCCGGGGGACGAGCGGGTGGTCATCATGGGCACCGGAGGCCTGTCGCACCAGCTCGACGGC
>CALROE020000432.1:0-4260 GCA_943369715.1 Bradyrhizobium ivorense | reverse complement strand
TCGAGTCCGCCGCCGCCATATTCCCGCGGCCAATCCGGCACGGTCCAGCCCTTGTCGCGCATTCGTTCGAACCAGATCCGCTGCGGCTCGGAGGAAAATTTGGTATTGCGGCCGCCCCAGAAGGTGTCGTCGTCGGAGGTCATCGGCTTGCGCATTTCCGGCGGACAATTGGCTTGCAGCCAGGCGCGGGTCTCGCTGCGGAATTTTTCCAGATCGGACATGATGGCGTTTCCATTTGGCGATGTTGGATCGACCTTAGCCGTCGCATCGCGGAATTCAATATATCTCTGGCGCACCCGTCCGTGATGCGGAATATGATAGGACTGCGCGGTCCGGCGTCGCAGGCGCCGCAACGATTGAAAAACAAGAGGAAACCGAGATGCGGCTGAAGTTGCTTTCGCCTGGCGAAATGAACGCGGACCAGAAACAAACCTACGACGAGTCGATCGCCGGCAAGCGCGGCGCCCCGCCGGCGCCGATGATGGCCTGGCTCAACAGTCCCGAAATGGCCCGGCATGCCACCCGGCTCGGCGAGGTGATCCGCTACAACACCTCCTTTCCAGCCAAACTGTCCGAGATCGCGATCCTGGTCACCGCACGGCACTGGACCTCGCATTACGAATGGTTTGCCCACAAGCGGCTGGCGCTGAAGGGGGGCATGGACCTGAAAATCATCGAAGACATCCGCGACCGCCGCACGCCGACCTTCGACGATCCCAAGGGGCAGATGATCTACGACGTTGCGAAGTCGCTGCATGAAGGCCACGGCGTCGCAAAACCTCTCTACGACGAGGCCGTAAAACTGCTCGGCGAGCGCGGCGTCGTGGAGATCATCGGGCTGTGCGGCTATTACACGCTGGTGGCGATGACGCTGAACACGTTCGAGTTCGAATTGCCGGAGGGAGAGGTTTCGGAGCTGGTGTAAAGATCTCTTGCGCGACCCCGACGAGAACGGCGTCGAGCTGTATCGGGACCGGCCCGAGGCGGAATGGCCGCGCCAGCCGGACGGAACGCTGGCGATGTTTGCCCGGCGGCTCGATCTGGAGGATTTGTTGCGGGCGAGGAACGCGTAGTCTTGTAGCCCGGATCGAGCGCAGCGTAATCCGGGCTACGGGAGTGTCTTCCGCCCCCGAAACATGATCAGCACTGCCGCCACCAGCTCCAGACCGATACATCCATAAAACGGCAGCGCATAGCTCCCCGAGGCATCGCGCAGCAGGCCGATCACGCCGGGGCCGAACGCGTAGGTCACCTGGTTGATCCCCGTGATCAGGCTGATCAGGACGCCGAACGAGGCGGGTGCGAATTCGCGCTGCACGATCAGCGCCGGCAGCGTGATCAGATTGCCGACCGAGAAGCCGAACAACGCGCAGGCCGCGATCAGCGCGACCTCGTTGTGCACGTTGATGATGACGACGAGTGCGATGGCCTGGCTGACGAACGAGATCGCCGAGGCCAGGCGCTGGTTGAGCCGGTCGATCACGAAGGAGAACAGCACGCGGCCGACCACCGCCATCGCGGTCATCAGCGCGACCGCGAACGCCGCGCGCTCGCGGCCCACCACCGAATCCAGGAACGCGATCAGGTGGACGATGAAACCGACCTGCGCGAACAGCACCAGCGCGAAGGAGGCCGAGACCGAGAGAAAACCGATGTCGCGAAACGCCCGCGCCCGTACCCGCGTCGCTGACGGCACGTCCGCCGACAAGGCGGCGACCGCGGCGCTCGGATGCAGCGGCGGCCGTCCGACCGAGATCAGGATGACAGGCACCATCACCACGATCATGGCGATCGCGGCGGCGATCATGGCGCCGGGGAAGCCGAAATATCCGATCGCCCCCACCAGCAGCGGCACGCCGATGATGCCGCCGAAGCTCGCGCCGTTCAGCGCCAGGCTGATCGCCATCCCGCGCTTCCTGTCGAACCAGAGCCCGAGCGTGTTGGTGATCATGCCGAGGCTGGTCCCGGCCCAGCCGACCGCCAGCAGCGCATTGGCGGCATAGAGCTGCCACGGTTCCGTGACCTGGCCGATCAGCACGGCGGCCGCCGCCATCGTAAAGACACCGGCCAGCAGGCAGTTGCGCGGACCGATGGCCTTGATCGCCTCGCTGACGAAGACGACCAGCAGCGCACCGGACAGATAGAAGATGGTGGTGCCGCTCGCGATCAGCGAGGTGGGCCAGCCGTGCAGCCGATGCAGCTCGGCCACATAGACGCTCTGGCCATAGAAGCCGAGCCCCCAGCCGAATGTGGCCACCAGAAAGCAGACCACGACGATGCGCCAGCCCTCGTAGCGGGCCGAGGTTTCGTCGATCGCGGCTGGCTTGAAGTCGTTCAATGCGGGTTTCTCTAATTCGTCATGCCCGGGTCAAGCCCGGCCATGGCGATGTGATAACAGGCCGCCAGATGCAAAGCTTCGACCGCCGGCGAAGTGTCAGCAGCTGTCATCAGGTCTTCGGCTTCGGCGGATCGTAGAAGAACCGCTCGCGGAAAATCCTGTCGCCGCGCCATTCCTGCAGCGCGACTTCATCGATCCGCATCGTCTTGCCGGAAAGGTAGGTGAAATCGAAGATCCAGTTGATCGCGACGCGGTCGCCCTCGAGGATCGAGGTCACGCATGTCGAAACCACGGTCTTGATCCGTTCCAGCGTGGCGCGTTCCTGCGCCACCAGCACGTCGCGGCCGACGCGCGGAGGTGCGGCGTTCTCCTGCATGCTGGCATCCTCGGTGTAATAGCGCTCGATGGCGCCGGCATGATCGCCGGATTCTACAACGGCGATGAACTCATCGAGACGGGCTCGCGACGGCATGAAACCTCCCACGTTCAGGCAGCAATCAAATAGCCGGATCGGGAAATTCCGGCACGGCCTGCCTCGCCCGGCGCCTCGCAAACGACGCGAACATCAGGACCGCAAGCCCCAGCAGCACCGGCGGGAACACCACCATGTTGACCGCGGACCAGCCGTAATTCGCCAGCAGCTGGCCCGACGCGAACGATCCCACCGCCATCATCCCGAACACCAGAAAATCGTTGAAGGCCTGCACCTTGTTGCGCTCCTGCGGCCGATGCGTCTCCAGCACCAGCGCGGAGGCGCCGACGAAGGACAGATTCCAGCCGACCCCGAGCACGATCAGCGTGGCCCAGAAATGCATCGCCGTGATGCCGGACAATCCGATCGCCGCACCGGCGGCTTCCAGCGCCAGCCCGACCGCGACGATTTTGGGGGCGCCGAATCGGGCGATCAGCGAGCCCGTGAAGAAGCTCGGCCCGTACATCGCCACGATATGCCACTGAATGCCGAAATTGGAATCGCTGACGCTGAGCCCGCACATCTGCATCGCCAGCGGCGCCGAGGTCATCACCAGATTCATCATGGGATAGGAGACGATGCCGCAAAGCGCGGCGGCGATGAAGCGTGGCTGCCGCGCGATCTCGAGCAGCGGCCGGCCGCCATGCATATCCGCCGGCGCCGGCTTCGGTGCATCGACCCCCGCCAGCACCGCCATCGCGACCAGCGCCACCACCGCCTGCATCAGGAAGCTGAAGGCGAACAGATAGGGCGGCCAGATATCCATGGTCCACTGCACCAGCTGCGGACCGAGCACGCCTGCGAACACGCCGCCAGCCATCACCCACGACACCGCCTTGGGACGGAACGCGGCGCTGGCGCCGTCGGCGGCGGCGAAGCGGTAGGACTGCGACACCGCGCCGTAGAGCCCGCCGAGAAACGTCGCGACGCAGAACAGCACGAACGAGCCGCGCAGGATGGCGTAGGCCCCGAGCAGACCGGTCAGCATGCCGCAGCCGGTGCCGACGATGAAGGCTGTACGGCGGCCATAGGCGCGCGAGATCGCGCCGGTCGGCAAGGTGCCGGCGGCCAGGCCCACCACATACATCGAGAGCGGCACGGTCGCGAGCGAGAGATCCGGCGCCAGCGTCGCGCCGACGATCGAGCCGGTGGCGAAAATGACCGCCGAATTGGCGCCGGTCAGCGCCTGCGCCGCCGCCAGCCGCGCCACATTGGATCGCGCGCGGACGTCATCGGCGATTTCGTCGGCTGCAGTCACGTCGATCATCTATTATTTTCCGCCCAGATGCGGCCCGAAGCATTCGGCCGCATTGATTGCCGACACTATGGCGGCAAGCTTCCGCGCGATCAACCGACGCAAACGGGCGCGCGCCATGCGAGCAGCGCACATTGGACAGCACGCACGAAAGCCGCGTAAATGACACATCCGTCATTCATGTTGTTTCCCGGG
>CALROE020000431.1:0-4266 GCA_943369715.1 Bradyrhizobium ivorense | reverse complement strand
ATTCCGAACAAATTTCGCGTCGTTTCGGACCAGTCCAGCCCCTGGGTCGCAAGGTCCAGGTCCCAGGTTCCGACCCCGAATCCTTCGATTTTGAGCCGGAAATGCTCATTGCGGGCCGGATCATCCGATGGCGGTTGGGTGTTACCGGTCACGTTTAAGTATTCGCCTTCCATCGATCCGGGTTCCCGTCTCCGGCGCGAACCACCGTATATTTTTCCCGGTGTCTTGCCAAATCCCGCGAGCCCCAGATCGCCCGGCCATTGCCGGACCTTGATCTATCTCATTTCGGGCTTCGGTTCATGGTCTAGAAAAGACCGCATTTCGTGCCAGAGGAGAGATTGAATGAGTTACGCGACCGTCATGGTCAGTCTGGCACTGGACCAGCCGAACGAGGCTCGTCTCGAAGCCGCCTGCCAGATCGCGGAACGTTTTGACGCAGGCATCGTCGGGATCGCGGCGTCGCAGTTCAGCCCGCCGCTTTACTTCACTGCGGGAGAGCAGGCCCAGAATCTGATCGACCAGGGTCAGGCCGCGCTGAAGAGCCGCATGGCGGAGCTTGAGGGCCAATTCCTCGGAGCGACAAGGAAGCGAGCCAAGTCAATCGAATGGCGTAGCGCCATCGACTTTCCAGCCCGATACCTGCTGCAGCAGGCGCGTTGCGCCGACATCATCGTCAGCGGCGGGCATAGCGATGCATTTTCGGATCCCTTTGTGGGGGCCGGCCCGAGAGATCTGGTGATGCAGGCTGGACGGCCGCTGCTCGTTGTGCCCGACACCGTCACCTGGCTCGACCTGCGCAGCATGCTGGTGGCCTGGAAAGACACCGCCGAGGCGCGGCGGGCGATCGTCGATTCGCTGCCCCTGCTGCGCAAGGCAAAGGACGTTACCGTCGCGGAATTCGTGGAAGGCGACGACAGCCGGCCGGCGGCGCTTTCGCGAGTCCGCGATGTCGTGGCCTGGCTGTCGCGTCACGGCATCGTCGCCAGCGAGCTGGTACCCGAGAAAGATGGTGACCGCAACGCCGCGGCTCAACTCGACCGCATTGCCGCCGACGTCGGCGCCGGCGTCATCGTCGCGGGCGCCTATGGCCATTCGCGGTTCCGCGAGCTGGTTCTCGGCGGCATGACCCAGCATCTCATTACCCAGACCGAGCGCTGCGTGCTGCTATCGCATTAGAGAGCGTTACCGCAACCACCGAAGCCGATGGAATCGCGCCTTGTATAAATTTCTCGAACAAACCGTCGCCGGCCACATGACGCGTACCATCAGGACGGTGACGCGCGGGCTGACGATCCACGAACTGGGTGCGATGTTCGAGCGTGACGATTTCAATGCCTATCCGGTCGAGGATGACGGACAGATGGTCGGCCTCGTCACCAAGTTCGACTTCCTGAAGTGTTTCGCCTTTACGCCCAACCAGATGGTCCCGCGTTACGACGACCTGATGAAGCGTACCGTCGCCGACATCATGACTTCGGAGTTCATCTACGTTCGGTCCGACACCAAACTGACGCGGGTGCTGCAGCTGATGGTCGAGCATCGTTTCCGCAGCATTCCCGTGATCGACAGCGGCCACCAGCTGGAGGGCATGATCGCCCGCGGGGATATCCTCGGGGCGCTGGAGGCCTGTGCCGGCGGCTAGAGCCCGCAGGGCAATCGCGGTCTTGAAGCATCGGGGAGCGGGCTCAACCCGCCTTGGCCAGATCGTCGTCTTCCGGAGCGATCAAATAGAGTCCGGACATCGGGTCGACCCAGCACAGATGGTCGTGGACCTTGTTCACGCCGGCAACGTTCTCCGCGGCGACGATCGAGGCCTGCCGGGACCTTTCGTCGGTAATGATACCGCCGAGATCGACGATGCCGTCGCGCACCACGATGTTGAGGCCCTGCGGGCACCACTCGTTCTTGTGAAGCGCATCGATGATGCGATTGCGGATGTGATCATCATCGGCAGTGGGATCCGCGATCTCGCGGGCAAGACTCGCCACCGCCTGCAACAGGTTGGCGCGCGATACGATGCCGACCACACTTTCCCCGCGCACCACCGGCAGGCGCTTGACGTGATTCCTCTCCATCAACGCGACGATTTCCTCCAGCCGGGTGTCCTCCGTGATGGTGAACGGCTTTGGCGTCATGACCTCGGCCACCTTGCGGCCGTGCTCGTGAACGAAATCGGTCGCAGTCTGGCCCGGACCGAGAATGAAAGTCAGGAAACGGCCGCGTTTGCGTTGCGTACCGAGTTCGCTGCGGCGGATGAAATCGCCTTCCGAGACGATGCCGACGAGCTTTCCGGCTGCGTCCACCACCGGTAGCCCGCTGATGTGCCGCCGCAGCATGGTGTTGGCGGCCTCGACGATCGTGGTCTCCGGTGTGACCGTGATGACGGGTCGGGTCATGATCTGATGGGCACGCATGACGGCCTCCGCAGCTTGAGTTCCGCTTAAAACGGTAATGCAATAGGGAACGAGAGGTTTGATCGTCATCAAACAGGGGCCGGTCACCTGCATTGATGCAACTCAAGCCGTCGTCCTGGTGCGTGTTCTAGCTTCTCCGCAGAGATGCAACAAGGGAGCAAGCCATGACAGAGGTTTCAGTACGGGATATCGTGACGGGTCAGTCCTCGGCCGATGCAGCCGCACGATTTTCAGACGCCAGCAAGGATGCCCTCAATCTGATGATGGGCGTCCAGACGGCGATGCTTCAGGAAATGATGTTCGCCGGCCATGAGATGCTCGACCATACGCGAACCGAAATGCACCTGCTTGCCGAACTTGCCTCAAAGATCGCGAGCGCCCACAGCGTCGGTGACTACAAAAGGATGTGGGCAGAATGCAGCCGCCATCAGCTCGATTATATGCGCCGCGATACCGACCGGCTCCTCAGGCATGGCGAGCAGATGATCGAAACGGCCACGAAGCTGTTCGGCAATCAACCGCGGAACTGAAGCCTGGCCGGGAAGCCTGCTGCGAATGGCATCGGGATCGCGCCGGGCGCACTCCCGTGCCGAGATTGATCCAAACGCGTTCAGGTCTGCTCCGGACGCGGTCGCGATGGTCATGCGCCATGCTAGAGATGCGACACCGAGACGATGCGATAGGTATGCATCTTGCCGGCCTCGTTGATCGAGACGTATTCACCGGCCACGAAACATTCATCGGCGAAGTGAAAGCCGGTCTCGTCCGGCATACTGGCTGCAGCAGGGTAGTGGAATGCCCAGCCGCCGCCTTGGCGATGGACCAGGTGGCCCGACCGAGGGTCGCTGTCCGGCCGTAGCCGCGCCACCCGGCATGCTTCACGGTGTTCCCGCCAGAGGGCTGAATCGATGCGGCCCTCGGCGTCGAGTGGCGCGATGAGGACATAAGCCACCGTCGCATCGCCCTCGGGATGACCCGGTTCGCGAGCTAGCTCGAGGCGGATCTGCCGAAACTGGGCGGGAAGCGATGCGTTCAAGATGGGCTTTGGATGAGTGTTTTGCATATCGGAGAAACTCCCTGTTGGTAAACCTGAAACCTAGCAGTCGCCCGCGATCACTTCTGCTGCGCCGCCGCCCCGGGGGCCGAGGGCGCCGCCCGGGTCTTCAGACTCCTGATGATGACGGTAATCAGCGGCACGATCAGCGAAGGAAGGACTCCGTTCAACGGGTGATGGATCATGCCGCTCAGCTGCGACTGGAGTGCTCGTGCCTCCACCTGTAACGCCTCGACCGAGTTGTCGTGAATTTCAGTGGCGAGCGCCAGCTCGCGGCCCGCCGGCGGCCTCGCAGCGAAAACGAACAACGCGGCGGCGAGCGCAAGGTCGATGGCACCGAGAATGGCCGCGGCGGATATGGCGCTCCAGACCTGGACCAGCGCGAAATAGGCCGACAGCTCCAGCATCATCAGGCCGAAGCCCGCAATCAAGGCAGCGAGCGCCTTGAGCCCGAGGCCGACGAGCAGATGTCGCATCCGGATATCGGCAATGATCCGGTCCGTGCGCCAAAGCACCCGCAGGTTCGTCAGTATGCTCTCGATGTTCACCTCAGTGCCTCCTCAGCATGGAACCAACGACGACGCCAAGGGCGAATGCCGAGGCGAGCGACGTTATCGGCCGATCCGAAACGAAATGCGCGACCTGATCCTCCTGCTCGCTGAGGGTATCGCCAAGTTCGTTCAGCGCAGCCTTGATCTGATCGGCAAGGGCTTCAGCGTGGGCCCTGGAAGTATCGCGAATTCCTTCGCCTGCCGTATCGAACAGGCGGGACACGTCGGCCTTGAGCGCCTGCAGTTC
>CALROE020000430.1:0-4275 GCA_943369715.1 Bradyrhizobium ivorense | reverse complement strand
CATGTATTTCATCGCCGACGGCGAGGTCGAAGTCGATCTGCCGGGAAAGAAGGTGAAGCTCGGCGCCGGCGCATTCTTCGGCGAAATGGCGCTGCTCGGCAACAATCTGCGTTCCGCCAATATCACCACCACCCGGGTATCGAAGCTGCTGGTGCTCGATCTCGTCGACTTCCGCATGCTGATGGCACGGCATCCCGATCTCGCCGAGACCATCGACGCCGAAGCCAGGCGGCGCGCGCTGGAAAACAAGTAATGGAGAAGCCCATGCCGGAACCCGCCGCGACCGCGAGCACGCCGATCCTGGAGATCGCCGGCGCGCGCGCCACCATCCGGCTCAACCGGCCGAAGCATCTGAACCGGCTGCAGCCCGACGACCTCGACGCCCTGATGGTGCTGTTCGACCGGATCGAGGCCGATCCTGAAATCAGGGTGCTGGTGCTCACCGGCACCGGCCGCGCCTTCAGCGCCGGCTACGACCTCGGATCGATCGCCGAGCGCGCCAGTGGTGCTCCGGAGGAGCAGACCGCCGGATCGGCGTTCGAGGTCGTCGTCAACCGGCTCGAGGAGCTCGCGGTGCCGACCATCTGCCGGCTCAATGGCGGGGTCTATGGCGGCTCCACCGATCTCGCGCTAGCCTGCGATTTCCGCATCGGCGTCGACACCTGCGAGATGTTCATGCCGGCGGCAAGACTGGGCCTGCATTACTACAAGAGCGGAATCAAACGCTACGTCTCGCGGCTCGGCGCCGACAACGCGCGAAAACTGTTCCTGACCGCCGAGAAAATCGACGCCGCGGAGATGCTGCGGATCGGCTATCTGACCGCGATGGCGCCGGCCGGGGCGCTGGATGCGGAAGTCGACCGACTGGCCGCGGTGCTGGCCGGCAATGCGCCGGTGGCGATGCGCGGCATGAAGCGCGCCATCAACGAGTTCGCCCATGGCCGACTGGACGAGGAGGCCGCCGACCGGCGCGCCCGCGACAGCATGCGCAGCGCCGAGATCAAGGAAGGCATCAGGGCATTTTCGGAGAAGCGTCCGCCGAAATTCTAGCCCGTCCTCCCGGCGTGAAACGCGGCCCGATCCTGTGAGCCGTTATGTCGCACAATCGGGCTTGGGCGGTTCGCTCAATTGAGCTAGATCAACCTGCCCACTCACCGAGACCATCTACTGTCGCGCTCGATAGGAGACATTCATGCCGTTCAAAGATATTCTCGTCGCGCTCAACAGTTACCCCGATCCGACACCGGTGTCGGTGGTCGAGGATGCGGTGGCGGTGGCCGCCACACTCGGCGCGCATCTCGCCGCCATTTCCTGCGAGACCCACGTTCAGGTGCCGGGGCACTTCATCTCGGTCCCGATGGTCAATGGAATCATTGCCGGCGAAGCCGCCAAGAGCCGGAAAAGCGCCCACGAACTGCTGACCGCGTTCGACGCGGCGGCGGCAAAAGCCGGCATCCTGCACGAAGCCATCTTCGAGAAATGCCTCACGCTGGAAGTTCCGGACCTGCTGGTGGAATATGCGCGGCTTCGCGACCTGACCATCCTGCCCTCTTCATCCGATCAATGGTTCGCCGAAGCGATCATTTTCGGATCGGGCAGGCCGACGCTGATCCTGCCGGTAAGTCCGGGCCGACGGCCGTTCCAGCTCGGAACCGTCGCGGTAGCCTGGGATTTCAGCCGCGCGGCCGCGCGCGCCATCTCGGACGCCCTGCCGATTCTCGAACTGGCGAAGCAGGTTCGGATCGTGACGGTTTTCAACGAGAAGGCATTGGACACCAAACGCTCCGGCGAAGAGCTGGCCAAGAATCTTTCCCGGCACGGAATCGATATCGTGCTGGACAAGGTCGATGCCAAGGGCAGTTCGATCGGCGAGGTTCTCGAATCCTACACCTCGTCGCAAAACGCCGACCTGCTGGTGATGGGCGCCTATGGACATTCGAAGTGGCGGGAGTTCGTGCTCGGCGGCGCGACCCGCAGCCTGTTGTCGAAGCCGCCGCTGCCGATCCTGCTCTCGCATTAGGACGGTCCTTCTCCCCTCCACTCGCGAAGCGGTGGGGAGGGGAGAAGTCGCGTCTATTCTTCGACGAACGTGACGGTGTCGGCAATGCTGGCGCGCGAGGTCCGGTAGCTGTTGACCTTGGCCGCGTTGTCGGCGAATCCGAATGAAATGCCGCAAACCACCTTGCGGTCGTCGCCGAGCTTGAAGTGGCGGCGGATCAATCCGGAATGCCGCGCCAGCGCCGCCTGCGGAATGGTGCCGAGACCGAGCGCCTGGGCGGCCAGCATGAAATTGCCGACATAGGCGCCGCAATCGACCGCGCCATAGACGCCGAGCGGCTCGTCGGTATGAACGATGGCGACATGCGGCGCGCCGAAGAAATTGTAGTTCTCCAGCGCCTGTTTCGCATAGGCGGCCTTGTCGCCCCTGGCGATGCCGAGCGTGTTGTAGAGCTGGAAGCCGCTCTCGCGGCGGCGCTCCTGATAGACCCCGAGATATTCGCGCGGCGGCGGAAAATCATGACCGTCCTCGGCGCCGGACGCGGCCTCCCGGTAGATCAGCTTGCGGAACCGCTCCTTGGCCTCGCCGCTCGCGATCAGCACCTGCCATGGCTGGCTGTTGCACCAGGACGCGGTGCGCTGCGCGATGGTGAGGACATGGTCGATGGTTTCGCGGGCGACCTCCTGCGGCAGGAAGGCGCGGACGGAATAGCGCTCGTTCAGGAGCTCCTCGAGCACGCCGACGCGGTCTTCGGCTGAATATCGCGTTTTCGCTGTTTTCGCATCCATGGCGCTCTCTCTTTTCCCGTCATTCCGGGGCGCGCGTGAAACGCGCGAACCCGGAATCTCGATAGATAACTTCACAACCTCTAGATTCCGGGTTCGCGCTGACGCGCGCCCCGGAATGACGACCTAGGATCGCCCCCTGGTCGGGATCTTGTTGAACGGCACATCCTTGTCGACGCGGATATCGCCGGGCAGGCCGAGCACGCGCTCGGCGATGATGTTGCGGAGGATTTCATCGGTGCCGCCGGCGATGCGCATCGAGGGCGAGCTCAGCAGCATCTGCTGGAACTGGCCGGCCGCCTCCTCTTCCGCCGCACCGGTCAGGGCGCCGGCCGCGCCCTGCAGATCCATCGCGTAAGCAGCGATGTCCTGCAGCATGACGCCGGCGACCAGCTTGCCGATCGAATTTTCCGGACCCGGCCGTTCGCCCTTCGACAGCGCCGACACCGCGCGATAACTGGTGTATTTCAGCCCGCTCGCCTTCACCGCCCAGCTGGCGAGTTTCGAGCGCGTGGCGCGGTCGTCGATCGCAGGACCGTCCTCGGTCATCAGGCTGGAGCAGAATTCGAACATTTCGGGGAAACCGGTGGCCAGGCGCGAGCCGATCGACATCCGCTCGTTCATCAGCGTGGTCAGCGACACGTTCCAGCCGTCGCCGACATTGCCGAGGCGCTGGCTGTCCGGAATCACCACGTCGGTGAAATAGACCTCGTTGAATTCCTGCATGCCGTTGGCCTGCTTGATCGGGCGCACTTCCACGCCCTTGCTCTTCATGTCGAGGAAGAACATCGTCAGGCCCTTGTGCTTCGGCACGTTGGGGTCGGTGCGGGTGATCAGCAGACCGTAGTCGGAATAATGCGCGCCCGAGGTCCAGATCTTCTGGCCGTTGACGATCCAGTTGTCGCCCTGCTTCTCGGCGCGGGTGCGCAGGCCGGCGACGTCGGAACCGCCGGCCGGCTCCGAAAACAGCTGGCACCAGATCTGTTCGCCGGAAGCGAGCTTCGGCAGATAATGGCGCTTGTGCGCCTCGCTGCCGAACGCCATCACGGTCGGGCCACACATGCCCTCGCCGATCTGGAACGGCTGCGTCAGCTTGCCGAAAACGCCCTCCTCCTGCTGCCAGATCACCTTCTCGATCGGCGTCGCGCCACGGCCGCCATATTCCTTCGGCCAGTGCAGGCAGGCCCAGCCGCCCTCGGCCTTCTTCTTCTGCCAGGCCTTGCCGACATCGACGATGTCGTCCTTCTTCAGGCTGATGCGGCCGAGCGAGGATTTTGACAATTCCGCCTCGTACTGCTTCGGCGCATTGGCGGCGATCCATTGGCGCGCCTCGGTGCGAAACGCGGCTTCCTGCGGGGTGTCATCGAAATTCATGGTGGGCTTCCTTCTTCTTCCCTGTCATTCCGGGGCGCGCGCAACGCGCGAACCCGGAATCTCGATCGGTTGATCATCTCTGGATTCCGGGTTCGCAGCTTCGCTGCGCCCCGGAAT
>CALROE020000429.1:0-4277 GCA_943369715.1 Bradyrhizobium ivorense | reverse complement strand
ATCAGCGCTTCCATCGAGCGCTTCATCTCGCCGCGCCGGGGCGGCGCGATCTTGTTGTCCTCGACGACGACCGGTCCCTGCCCTTCCGGCGCGCGCAGCTTCGCGATGCACTGCTTCATGATGCGCACCGACTGGCGCATCTCTTCCATCCGGATGCAGTAGCGGTCGTAGCAATCGCCGTTCTTGCCGATCGGAATGTCGAAATCCATCTCGGCGTAGCACTCGTAGGGCTGCGCCTTGCGCAGATCCCAGGCTGCACCCGAGCCGCGCACCATGACGCCGGAAAACCCCCACTCCCAGGCCTGCGCCAGCGTCACCACGCCGATGTCGACGTTGCGCTGCTTGAAGATGCGGTTGCCGGTCAACAGGGTCTCGAGATCGGCGACCACCTGCAGGAACGGATCGCACCAGGCGTCGATATCGTCGACCAGCTTCGGCGGCAGGTCCTGGTGCACGCCGCCGATCCGGAAATAGGCCGCATGCATTCGCGAGCCGGAGGCGCGCTCGTAAAACACCATCAGCTTTTCGCGCTCTTCGAAGCCCCACAGCGGCGGGGTCAACGCGCCGACGTCCATCGCCTGCGTGGTGACGTTGAGCAGATGCGACAGGATGCGGCCGATCTCGCAGTAGAGCACGCGGATCAGCTGACCGCGGCGCGGCACCGATATGCCGAGCAGCTTTTCCGCCGCGAGGCAGAACGCGTGTTCCTGGTTCATCGGCGCGACATAATCGAGCCGGTCGAAATACGGGATCGCCTGCAGATAGGTCTTGTGCTCGATCAGCTTTTCGGTGCCGCGATGCAAGAGGCCGATATGCGGATCGACGCGCGCGACCACTTCGCCGTCGAGCTCAAGCACCAGACGCAGAACACCGTGGGCCGCGGGATGCTGCGGGCCGAAGTTGATGGTAAAATTGCGAAGGTTCTGTTCGTTCATGATCAGACTTTCGGCCCCGCCTTCTCATCGCCGGGCAGCACCGGATAGTCGGCGCCTTCCCACGGCGAGAGGAAATCGAACTTGCGGAATTCCTGGTTGAGACGGACGGGTTCGTAGACCACCCGCTTCTCCTGATCGTCGTAGCGCACCTCGACGAAGCCGGTGAGCGGGAAATCCTTGCGCAGCGGGTGACCGTCGAAGCCGTAATCGGTCAACAGTCGCCGCATGTCCGGATGGCCGGTGAAGATCACGCCATAGAGGTCGTAGCATTCGCGCTCGAACCAGTCGGCGCCGGGGAAAACCTCGATGATCGAGGGCACCTGGGTGCTCTCGTCGGCTTGCGCGCGCAGACGGATGCGTTCGTTCAGTGTCGGCGACAGCAGGTGATAGACCACGTCGAAGCGCTTCTCGCGGCCCGGATAGTCCACCGCGGTGACGTCGATGAAGCTGACGAAACGGCAGCCGGGATCGTCGCGCAGGAATTTGACGACATCGACGACCTTGCTCGCGTCGATAGCGACGGTGAGCTGGTCAAAAGCAATCGTATATCCGGTAACAACGCCAGGCAGCGACGCCTTTATCGTTTCGCCGAGCTCAGCAAGCTTGCTCACTTATGACCCTCTAACTCGCGCACCTTGTTTTCAAGGGCTTCGATCCGTTCCTCGAACTCACCCGTCAAGAGCTTGCTTAGAAGGGTGTCGGCGGTGAGCGCTTGCCGGAAACTCTTCTGTGCCTCTTCAACCCCGCCCAAGCGCTTGTCGAGCATCATCACCAAGGCTCTTGTCTGCTCGTGCTGCTCCAAATTTTCAGCACGCATTTCACGAAGCAGCGGCACGATCATGTCTGTGGGATCAGTCATGGCGTCTCTCAGCGTTCGATGGTTCCGGTGCGCCGGATCTTCTTCTGCAGCAGCATCACACCGTACAGCAGAGCTTCCGCGGTCGGCGGGCAGCCGGGCACGTAGATGTCGATCGGCACGATACGGTCACAGCCACGCACGACCGAATACGAGTAATGATAGTAGCCGCCGCCATTGGCGCAGGATCCCATCGAGATGACGTAGCGCGGCTCCGGCATCTGGTCGTAGACCTTGCGCAGCGCCGGCGCCATCTTGTTGGTCAGGGTGCCCGCGACGATCATCACGTCGGACTGCCGCGGGGAAGCGCGCGGCGCAAAGCCGAATCGTTCGGCGTCATAGCGCGGCATCGACATCTGCATCATCTCGACCGCGCAGCAGGCCAGACCAAAGGTCATCCACATCAGCGAGCCGGTGCGCGCCCAGGTGATCAGGTCATCGGTGGCGGCAACGAAGAAGCCCTTGTCCGACAGTTCGTGATTGACCTCGAGGAAAAACGGGTCGTTGGCCCCGACCGGGCGGCCGGTCGAGGGATCGAGAATGCCGGTCGCTGCCGGCGCGATCACCGGTGCAAATCCTGGCGATGCGACGGTGGGGCTCAATCCCATTCGAGCGCGCCTTTCTTCCATTCATAGGCAAAGCCGACGGTGAGGACGGCGAGGAAAACCAGCATCGACCAGAAGCCGGTCGCGCCCAACTTCCCGAACGCCACCGCCCACGGGAACAGGAACGCCACTTCGAGGTCAAAGATGATGAAGAGGATGGCCACCAGATAGAACCGGACGTCGAACTTCATGCGGGCATCGTCAAAAGCGTTGAATCCGCATTCATAGGCGGACAGCTTTTCCGGATCGGGCTGCTGGAAGGCGAGGAGAAAGGGAGCGATCAGCAGCGCCAAGCCGATCAGGCCCGCGACCCCGATAAATACCACGAGAGGAAGATATTGCTGCAAGATGCCGGTCATCGGCGGAGCCCTTATTCCGCGGTTTCAGGGGCCGCAGATTCGTTAATTGGAATTGTTCGAAGGCTTAGCGCAGCGCAACAAGGGGCGCAAGACAAGCTAATTCCATGTCTCCGCCCTCCGGCACATGCGGCGGGATAACTCGGCAGCGCGGGCTCTCACCAAGGTCCTTTCAGGCAAAGTCCTCTCAGGCTTCGAGCATCGCGGCGGCCGCGTCGGTCAGGCGGTCGCGGCTATTGCACCCCGGCACGATGCCGCCGGATGCGGCCGAAATACCCCGGAAATCCCGACGAAACCATTTTGCGGAACCCACGAAACCATCCGGAAACAGAGCGGGCGTACTCATCTAGCCAACGACGCGGCGGCAAAGTCGCCCTGGAGGCTCAGATGAACCACTCAATTCACTCGGCGGATCGCTCCACCCACCTCAAGATCGTGGTTGTCGCCCTGGTGGCCGGCATCGCGGTGGCAGCTCTCGGGATCTCGGCGCGCACCGGTTCGGACTACAGCCAGACCGCTCAGGTCGTGAAGGCCGGCAAGGCGGTCACGGTGACCAGCTCCAACGCCTCGATGGTCCGCTGAGGCAGTCCGCCAAGGCTAGTCTGGTCTTCCACCGGGATAGCATGAACAAGGGTCGCCTTCGGGCGGCCTTTTTGCGTTTGGCGATGTCCAGGAAATGAAGTTTCGCCAATCCAGCGATCACTGGCGCGAGAGACGGGACTCGAACCCGCGGCCTCCGCCGTGACAGGGCGGCGCTCTAACCAACTGAGCTACTCCCGCGGATGCCGTGATCGGTGACTGATCCGCTTCGAAAGGACGGCATAAAGGCGCGCTCCTTCCAAGTCAAGGTCGTTGCGAATCCCCGCAAAAGTCAGGCATTTTTGCGATGTCGATGCAAATAATGGCCTGTTTGCAGGCAAAACAGCGTAGTCAGTTCGCCACCGAATCGTTTAAGGCCTGATACGTCTGAGTTTCCTTAAGTCATCATCAACGAGGAGGGCCAAATATGGCGAAGAAGGCAGCGACCCCGACTACCGTCACGCTGAAGCATCTGGCGGCCGCCATCGCCGAAGACCAGGAACTGTCCAAGAAGCAGGCGGAAGCCATCCTGGGCGACCTGGTCGGCCGCATCACCAAGCACCTCAAGAAGGGCGAACGCGTCCGTATCGTCGGTCTCGGCATCCTCCAGGTGCGCAAGCGCGCCGCCCGCATGGGCCGCAACCCCGCCACCGGCGAAGCGATCCAGATCAAGGCCAGCAAGAAGGTTGCCTTCCGCGCGGCCAAGGAGCTGAAGGAAGCCGTCTGACCGACGCCTTTCCCGGCACCTGACTTGGCGTCGTTCCGGGCGCGGGCGACGCGTCCCCCGGAATGACGCTTCGGCCCCTTACCCGGCTTTCCCGGCCCTGCCAGCGGTTTTGATCGTGGTTTTACCTTTAGGGTTCACACACACCGTGACCGAGCGCTTCCTGCGCTACGTGGTGATCGACACCCAGTCGGACCCGACCTCCCCGACCTGTCCCTCGAC
>CALROE020000428.1:0-4281 GCA_943369715.1 Bradyrhizobium ivorense | reverse complement strand
CCGACGCGGAATTCGGCGAAGCGCTGATGGCGGTGGTGGAACCGCAGCCGGGCGTCACGCTGGATGTCGCTGACATCCGCGCGCAGCTCAAGGCCTCGCTCGCCGATTACAAAGTACCAAAACACGTCGAAATCCAGCAAAACCTGCCGCGCGAGGATTCCGGCAAGATCTTCAAGCGCCGCCTGCGCGATCCCTATTGGGAGCGGGCGGGAAGGAAGATCTAACTTCCCGTCGTCCCGGACAAGTGAGCGTTAGCGAACGCAGATCCGGGACCCATACGCCGTGTCCTCGCGTTCGCGCACGGCAGCAGTCACCTTTGGTCAATCGATAGGCCGCGGCGTATGGGTCCCCGCGTTCGCGGGGACGACGAAGATAAGACCGCCGCCATCTTTATCTTGCACTGCGGCAAAAAACTTGCACACTCCGAAATTGCCGGGCAATTTCTGGAGTCACCGACCATGTCACCCCAGATCGTGCCTTCCGACCCCGATTTGCGTGCCAACCGCGGCGAGGATACCGAGGCGGACGCCCGGCTTCGGGAGGACATCCGGCTGCTGGGGCGCATCCTCGGCGACACCGTGCGCGACCAGGAAGGCGCCGACGTGTTCGACCTGGTCGAGCGTATCCGGCAGACCTCGATCCGGTTCCACAGGGACGACGACAAGCCGGCGCGGCGCGAGCTCGAACTGATCCTCGACAGCATGTCGACCAGCCAGACCGTGCGCATCGTGCGCGCCTTCAGCTATTTTTCGCATCTGGCCAACATCGCCGAGGACCAGAACAACATCAGGCAGATGCGGGCGCGCTCGACCGCCGGCGGCACGCCGCGCCCGGGCACGCTGCCGTTGACCCTGGCACATGCCCGTGCGGCGGGCTTCAGCGCGGCCGACCTGCGCAAATTCTTCTCGGAAGCCCTGATCAGCCCGGTCCTGACCGCGCACCCCACCGAAGTCCGTCGCAAGAGCACGATCGACCGCGAGATGGAGGTCGCGGCCCTGCTGGACCGCCGCGAACGGGTGCAATTGACGCCGGAAGAGATTGAAGCCAGCGACGAACAGCTGCGCCGCGAGGTGCTGACGCTGTGGCAGACCAATCTGCTGCGCCGGACCAAGCTCACAGTGCTCGACGAAGTCGCCAACGGCCTGTCGTTCTATGACTACACTTTCCTGCACGAGGTGCCGCGGCTGCATTGCGCGCTGGAGGATCGCCTGAACGAGGGCGATGCCGTACGCGGCGAACTGGCGTCCTTCCTGCGGATGGGAAGCTGGATCGGCGGCGACCGCGACGGCAACCCGTTCGTGACCGCCGAGGTGATGCGCGGCACGCTCAAGCTGCAGTCGAGCCGGGTGCTGCGCTTCTACCTCGAGGAACTGCACGTGCTCGGTTCCGAGCTGTCGATGGCGGCGCATCTGGCGGACGTCTCCAAGGATCTGCGCCATCTCGCCGAACGCTCGCCCGACAAGTCGCCGCATCGCAGCGGCGAGCCCTATCGCCTCGCGGTATCGGGCATTTACGCGCGGCTGACCGCGACCGCGCTGAAGCTGGATGTCGGCATTACCCGTCGGCCGGTCGGCGAGGCCGCGGCCTATGCCGATGTGGCGGAGTTCAAGACCGATCTCGATATTCTCTACCGCTCGCTGATCTCGAACAATTCGGGCGTGATCGCGCGCGGCCGGCTGCGCCTGTTGCGCCGCGCCGTGGATTGCTTCGGCTTCCACCTCGCCAGCCTCGATATCCGGCAGAATTCCGCCGTGCACGAGCGCTCGGTCGCCGAACTGATCGATGCCGCGATGCCCGGCATGTCCTATCTTGACCTGAACGAGGAGGCGCGGATCGCGCTGCTGTCAAGCGAGCTGCGCAATGCGCGCCCGCTGACTTCCGCCTTCGTCAAGTACAGCGAGGAGACATCAGGCGAACTCGCGGTGTTCCATGCCGCTGCCGAGGCCCACGCAAAATTCGGCAGCGACGTGATTCCCCAGTGCATCATCTCGATGTGCAAGGGCATGTCCGACATGCTGGAGGTCGCGGTGCTGCTGAAGGAGGCCGGACTGGTCAATCCCTCCGGCCGCAGCTCGATCAACATCGTGCCGCTGTTCGAGACCATCGAGGATCTGCAGGCATCGAGCGGCATCATGGACCGCATGCTGGCGCTGCACGATTACCGCAGACTGGTGGACAGCTGCGGCGCGGTGCAGGAAGTGATGCTGGGCTATTCCGACAGCAACAAGGACGGCGGTTTCGTCACCTCGGGCTGGGAGCTCTACAAGGCCGAGATCGGCCTGATCGAGGTGTTCGAGCGCCATCACGTGCGGTTGCGGCTGTTCCATGGCCGCGGCGGCTCGGTCGGGCGCGGCGGCGGGCCGAGCTATGACGCCATCATCGCGCAGCCAGGCGGCGCGGTGAACGGCCAGATCCGCATCACCGAGCAGGGCGAAATCATCTCCAGCAAGTATTCCAACGCAGAGGTCGGCCGCAGCAATCTGGAAATCCTCGCCGCCGCCACGTTGGAGGCGAGCCTGCTGCAGCCGAAGCACAGCGCGCCACGGCGCGAATATCTGGAAACGATGGAGCAATTGTCCGAACTCGCGTTTGGGGCTTATCGCGGGCTGGTCTACGAGACCGACGGCTTTGTCGAGTATTTCTGGGCGTCCACCGTCATCACCGAAATCTCGACGCTGAACATCGGCAGCCGGCCGGCGTCGCGCAAGAAAACCCGCGCCATCGAGGATCTGCGCGCCATCCCCTGGGTGTTCAGCTGGGCGCAGTGCCGGCTGATGCTGCCGGGCTGGTACGGCTTTGGCAGCGCGGTGGAAGCCTGGATCGCCCGGCATCCCGACAAGGGCATGCCGTTCCTGAAGGAGCTTTACCGCGAGTGGCCGTTCTTCCGCACGCTATTGTCGAACATGGACATGGTGCTGGCCAAGAGCTCGATCGCGATCGCCTCGCGCTACGCCGAGCTGGTGCCGGATACGGAGCTGCGCGAAAAGATCTTCGGCCGCATCCGCCGCGAATGGCACCTCTCGATCGAGACGCTGCTGGATATCATGGGACAGGAGCGCCTGCTGCAGGGCAACCCGCTGCTGGAACGCTCGATCCGCAACCGCTTCCCCTATCTCGATCCGCTCAACCACGTCCAGGTCGAACTGTTGAAGGAACATCGCGCGCAAAACCCCGACGAGCAGGTGCTGCGCGGCATACAGCTCACCATCAACGGGATTTCGGCGGGGTTGAGGAATAGTGGGTAGGCGGCATCCCTTCCGTCATTGCGAGCGCAGCGAAGCAATCCATGTATCAACGGCAAGAAAGATGGATTGCTTCGTCGCAAGTGCTCCTCGCAATGACGTGGAGATATCAGTATTTCACGGCTTCATCGCGCCCTGCGCACTGGTGTAGACCGCATACAGCGATGACGAGCCGCAGATGTACAGCCGGTTGCGCTGCATGCCGCCGAAGCACAGATTGGCGACCGTTTCCGGGATGTGGATCTTACCGAGCAGATCGCCGTCCGGCATGTAGCAGCGCACGCCGTCCTCGTTCGGATCGCCCCAGCCCACCGAGCACCACAGCCGCCCGGCGGTGTCGCAGCGCAGCCCGTCGGTGATGCTGGGCTTGGGAATGTCCGTAAACACCTTGCTGTTGGAAAGCTTGCCGGCCGCGTGATCGACGTCGAACACGCGGATGTGCGACGGGTTGTCCGGCCCATCCGTAAAACCGGTGTCGCAGATATAGAGCTTCTTCTCGTCCGGCGAAAAGCAAAGCCCGTTGGGCTGCACGAAGTCGTCGACCACCATCTTGATGTCACCGGATTTCGGATCGACCCGGAAGACGTTCTTCTTGTCCTGCTCGGCGTCGGCCTTGATGCCCTCATAAAAGCCGCCGATGCCGTAGGCCGGATCGCAGAACCAGATTGTGCCGTCGGCCGCGACCACCGCGTCGTTCGGCGAGTTCAGCTTCTTGCCGTTGAACTTTTCGGCGATGATGGTGATCGAGCCGTCGAGCTCGGTCCGGGTCACCCGCCGGCCGCTGTGTTCGCAGGTGATCAGGCGTCCTTCCCGGTCGATGGTGTTGCCGTTCGAGTTCATCGACGGCTGGCGGTAGACGCTGACGTGGCCGTCATCCTCCGAAAAGCGCATGATGCGGTTGTTGGGAATGTCGCTGAACAGCACGTAGCGGCCGGCCGGGAAATAGACCGGGCCCTCGGCCCAGCGGAAGCCGGTGGCGACGCGCTCGACCGCCATGGTGCCGGCGAAGGCCGGAAAACCGGTCGGCCCGAACGAGACC
>CALROE020000427.1:0-4281 GCA_943369715.1 Bradyrhizobium ivorense | reverse complement strand
CGAAGGATCTGGCCTACGTGCTCGATAATCTAAGCGAACTGGTGGTGAAGGAAGTGCACGGCTCCGGCGGCTACGGCATGCTGATCGGGCCCGCCGCCACCAAGGCCACCATCGAAGCGTTCCGCGACAAGCTCAAGCGCGAGCCCGAGGGCTTTATCGCCCAGCCGACGCTGGCGCTGTCGACCTGCCCGACCTGCGTCGAATCCGGTCTCGCGCCGCGCCACGTCGATCTCAGGCCGTTCGTGCTGACCGGCAGCAACCATGTCACCATCGTGCCGGGCGGGCTGACCCGGGTGGCGCTGAAGGAGGGATCGCTGGTAGTCAATTCCAGCCAGGGTGGCGGCACAAAGGATACGTGGATTCTAGACGAATAGAAGAATTCGGATAGTGGACGAGTAGAGAGAGCAAGATTCCTGCATGCTGTCACGCACCGCCGAAAACCTGTACTGGCTGGCCCGTTACGTCGAACGCGCCGAATATCTCGCGCGCACCATCGAGGCGACGCTGCGGGTCACCGCGTTGCCAAACACCTATATCGGCAAGACCAACGAATGGGATTCGGCGCTGCTGACCGCCGGCGTCAGCGCCAGTTTCTACGAAATCTACGAGGAAGCCGACGAACAGAATGTCGTCGAGTACCTGTCGTTCTCGCCGGCCAATCCATCCTCGATCAAGAACTG
Source organism: Bradyrhizobium ivorense (assembly GCA_943369715.1). Taxonomy (GTDB): domain Bacteria; phylum Pseudomonadota; class Alphaproteobacteria; order Rhizobiales; family Xanthobacteraceae; genus Bradyrhizobium; species Bradyrhizobium ivorense_A. The sequence goes on along the minus strand of CALROE020000427.1, from coordinate 3,601 downwards.
CATCGAAAACGCCAGGCTCAATTCGCGCTCGGTACGCACCGCGCTGACCTCCGAGATGTGGGACACCATCAACTCGGCCTGGATCGATCTGCAGGAAGTCTGGGGCAAGGGTACCAAGACCCGCGAGGAACTGGCCAAGTTCCTGCGCTTCGTGCAGGAGACATCGCTGCGGTTCGACGGCTCGGCCTACCGGACCATGCTGCGCAACGACGCCTACTGGTTCTCGCGGCTCGGGCTGCATCTGGAGCGCGCCGACAACACCGCCCGCATCCTCGACGTCAAATATCACGTGCTGCTGCCCGAGGAGGAGCATGTCGGCGGCCCGCTCGATTACTATCAATGGACCTCGATCCTGCGCTCGGTCTCGGCGCTGACCGCCTACCACTGGGTCTATCGCGAGACCCTGAAACCGTGGCTGATCGCCGACCTCCTGATCCTCAACGATTCGCTGCCGCGCTCGCTGGCGAGCTGCTACGGCAATCTGGTGCGCAATCTCGACCAGATCGGCGTCGCCTATGGCCGCCAGGGCGCCGCCCAGCGCCATGCCCGCGGCGTCCGCAACCGGCTGGAACACAGCCACATGGACGACATCTTCCAGCACGGGGTGCATGAATTCATCCAGGAGTTCATTCTGGACAACGCCCGGCTCGGCGAAATCATCACCAAGCAGTATCTGATCTGATAGGACACCGTCGTTCCGGGATGGTCCGAAGGACCAGACCCGGAACCTCGAGATTCCGGGTTCGATGCTGGTGCATCGCCCCGGAATGACGGCGGAGAAGAGTTGGACACACCATGCGCCTGCGAATTGCCCATACCACCAGCTATCGCTATGAGCCGCCGGCCACCGGCGTGATCCAGATTCTGCGCATGACGCCGGGCAGCCATGACGGCCAATACGTCGCCGAATGGCAGATCGACGTCTCCACCGACACGCGGCTCGACATGCACGAGGATGCGTTCGGCAATATCACGCATGTCCTGACCGAGGGCGCGATCGCCGACCTCACCATCACGGTCGAGGGCCTGATCGAAACCCACGATACCGGCGGCGTGCTGCGCGGCACTGACGAGCGCTTTCCGCCGAGCCTGTTCCTGCGTTCGACCGATCTGACGCTGGTCAATCCGGCGATGGCGAATTTCGCGCGCGAGTTGCGCTCGGAATCGGAGAGCGACGTGCTCGGCTTCCTGCATGCGCTGATGATGCAGATCAACGAGCACATGACGTTCGACGAAGACCCCACCAACAGCGGCACCTCGGCGGCCGAAGCCTTCGCCGGCAAGCGCGGCGTGTGCCAGGACTACGCGCATATCTTCATCGCCTGCGCGCGCACCGGCGGCGTGCCGGCGCGCTTCGTCGCAGGGCATTTCCTGCGCTCCGACGGCATGGTCCAGCAGCAGGCCGGCCATGCCTGGGCCGAAGCCTTCGTGCCTGATCTCGGCTGGGTCGGGTTCGATCCGGCCAACGCCATCTGCACCACCGACGCCCATGCCCGCGTCGCCATCGGCCTCGATTACCTCGGCGCAGCACCCGTGCGCGGCACCCGCTACGGCGGCGGCATGGAAACCCTGTCGGTGGCAGTCAGGGTCGAACAGGTCGGCGGACGGCAGGGCCAGTCGCAAACCCAGTCGTAACGCCGTTCATTCCGCGCCGCGCAATTGCACGTCGGCGGAAATGCATCTTCCCGTCGTGTGACATGATGTTCGGCGTCCTAGTGCCGGCTGAACGTCGCTTGCCGCTTGACATCGGTCGGCACTCCCCGTGTGATGGGCGACTACAAAAAATAATAAGCGCAATGCACAATTTTCCAGGGGAGGTTTCGATGCCGGTGCGTAAGGCTGCCCGTGTGATTGGTGGGCTCGTGGCCGCGATCGCGGCGCTGGGTATGGCGGCGTCCGCCCAGGCCCAGGAAAAGAAAATCAAGATCGGCGTGATTTACGACCTGACCGGCCCGCTCGCGGGCGGCGGTTCGGAGCTGCAATATACCGGCGCCAAGATCATGCTCGACTCCTATGCCAGCAAGCTGGTGGAGGGCTACAAGGTCGAGGCGGTCTACGCCGACGCCCAGAGCAAGCCCGACGTCGCCATCAATGAGGCGATCCGGCTGATCGAGCAGGAAAAGGTCGACATGCTGCTCGGCTTCTTCTCCTCGGCGCAGTGCGTGCCGGTGGCCGCGCGCGTCGAGCAGCTCAAGAAGTTCATGTGGATCACCACCTGCATTTCCTCGGCCGTGCTCGACAACAAGAACTTCAAGTACATCTTCCGTCCGCAGGCGAGCGGCGATCAGTTCGGACTGATCGCGATGGACTTCATCGCCAACAACGCCAAGGCCAAGTTCGGCAAGGAGCCCAAGGACCTCCGCGTCGCCATTATCCACGAGGACGGCGCCTATGGCGTCGACGTGGCCAAGGGCAACGTGGCGGGCGCCAAGAAGGCCGGCTTCGACGTGGTGCTGAAGGAGGGCTATTCCGCGACCGCGCCCGACCTGTCGGCGCTGGTGACAAAACTGAAGCGCGCCCGGCCGGACGTGATCTTTCACACCGGCTACAACCCCGACATCACGCTGCTGCTGCGCCAGGCACGCGAACAGGGGCTGAAATTCGGCGCCCTGATCGGCCATGGCGCCGGCTACGGCGTGTACGAGAAGCTGAAGGAAGGCCTCGGCGGCGACGTCAATCACTTCTTCAACGTCGACCCGATCTCGATCTGGCTCGCCAATCAGAAAACCATGGATCCCAAGCTGCCGCCGGTCATCAAGATGGTCGGTGAGGAATTCGACAAGGCGAAGCCGGGCATTGCCATCCGCTCGGCGCATGTCGGCATGGCCGCCTCGAACACCTATGTCTTCCTGACCGAAGTGCTGCCGCGCGCCATCAAGAAATATGGCGGCGTCGATCCGGAAGCCCTGCGCAAGGCGGCGCTGGAAGTCGACCTTCCCGAAGGCGGCACCATGCTCGGCTTCGGCGTCAAATTCCACGCGGACGGCGCCATGGCCGGTCAGAACGAGCGTTCGTTCCCGGTAGTGATCCAGTACATCGACGACAAGTCGTCGGTGGTGTGGCCGAAGAGCCAGGCGCAGCGTGAAGCCGTGCTGCCGCTGCCGGCGGGCTCGACCTACAGCAACAAATAGACGAGTCCCCGGAGCCCCGGTTCTGAATGCACCAGAGCCGGGGTTATTCGGGGCCTGCTCGACGCGTTTTCCGCACGCGAGCCGGCACCCACTCGAACACCCTGCTGCCGACATCAGGAAACGTGGTGCCGGCACAGAGTAGAGGAAGCAGCCGAACGTGCGCTTGACATCGGTGCGAACTGCCCATGTGATGGACAGCAATCAAGAACACGACAACGAACAATAAGAAGACGACAACGAACAACAAGAAATGCAACGAATAATTTCCCGGGGGAGGATTTCGATGCCGATGCGTAGAGCTGCCCGACTGTTTGGCGGGCTGATGGTCGCGATTGCGACGCTGGGATTGACGGCTTCCGCCGACGCCCAGGAAAAGAAAATCAAGATCGGCGTGATTTACGACCTGACCGGCCCGTTCGCAGGCGGAGGTTCGGAGCTGCAGTATCTCGGCACCAAGATCATGCTCGACG
>CALROE020000426.1:0-4309 GCA_943369715.1 Bradyrhizobium ivorense | reverse complement strand
CGGCCCCACGGCCGCCTGCGTTAACGGAATCGCAAGAAGCGTGCCACCTGCGTCAATCTGGCTAACCAAATGGCATCATTGATGAATTTTAGCACCTGCCGCGAAATAGCCGGAATATCTGCCTTATTTCTAGGCTGAAAAACTGTATGCTTGAGTGGCATACTGTTTAATTTCTGAGCAACTCGGATGTTTTGGCTAAATTTCCGGCAGGGTTATTTCTGCGCTGCAGCGTGCGAATAGCCCCCCAATCCGGCCGCAACGGGGACTCTTTCGCCCGCCCCTTAACCGCGTACAGGGATTGTCACGCGATTCACCTTGAAAGCGCCGCGTTCGTGTTCCATATGACTACCACGACCCAGGGAATCACCGGGTCACTGCGAGCCGCGTGTTCTGAGCCCGTCCAACGGTTTCTGGCTTGCCCCTTCAGCTAACCAAAACCGACGCCCCAAACACGCGGGTGTCTCTGACACCCTCGCGCGCTCCTGGCTGAAACCGCCGGGCGCCTGCCTTTTATAATGGAAAGTACCCACCTTTTGACCTCCTTTCAGGATTTCGGCCTCGCCGATCCCATCTCGCGTGCGCTCGTGGAAGAGAACTATCTGACGCCCACGCCCATCCAGGTTCAAACCATCCCCATCGCAATTACCGGCCGTGACGTCGTCGGCATCGCCCAGACCGGCACCGGCAAGACCGCGGCCTTCGCACTGCCGATCCTGCACCGCATTCTGGAGAACCGCATCAAGCCGCAGCCCAAGACCTGCCGCGTACTGGTGCTCTCGCCCACCCGTGAACTGTCCGGACAGATCCTCGACAGCTTCAATGCCTATGGCCGCCACATCCGCCTCACCTCGGCGCTGGCGATCGGCGGCGTCCCGATGGGCCGCCAGGTCCGTTCGATCATGCAGGGCGTCGAAGTCCTGGTGGCGACGCCCGGCCGCCTGCTCGACCTCGTGCAGAGCAATGGCCTGAAGCTCGGACAGGTCGAGTTCCTCGTGCTCGACGAAGCCGACCGCATGCTGGACATGGGCTTCATCAACGACATCCGGAAGGTCGTCGCCAAACTGCCGATCAAGCGGCAGACGCTGTTCTTCTCGGCCACCATGCCGAAAGACATCGCCGAGCTTGCCGAAGCGATGCTGCGCGATCCGGCACGGGTCGCCGTGACGCCGGTGGCCTCGACCGTCGAACGCATCACCCAGCGCATCATCCAGGTCGACCACTCCAACAAGCCGACCTTCCTGGCCAACCTCTTGAAGAGCGAGACGGTCAACCGCGCGCTGGTCTTCACCCGCACCAAGCATGGCGCCGACAAGGTGGTGAAGAGCCTGGCCCGCGCCGGCATCACCGCCGACGCCATTCACGGCAACAAGTCGCAGAACCACCGCGAGCGGGTGCTGGCGGCGTTCCGCACCGGCGAAATCCGCACCCTGGTCGCCACCGACATTGCCGCCCGCGGCATCGACGTCGACGGCATCAGCCATGTGGTGAACTTCGATCTGCCCAACATTCCCGAGACCTACGTCCACCGGATCGGGCGCACCGCGCGCGCCGGCGCCGAGGGCGTTGCGATCTCGCTGATCGCGGGCGCCGAGGAAATGGGCTATCTGCGCGACATCGAAAAGCTGATCCGCATCGTCCTGCCGAGAGAAGATCACCGCACCCCCGGCCATCGCGAAGCCGCTCCGCCGCCGGCGCAGCATCGCGGGGCACGGTCCGGGCCGCGCACCCATGCGGGCCGGAGCAATGAAGCCGCACCGGCCTCGAAAGGCCCTCGCCGTAACCGCCGTCCCGGTGGTAATGGTGGCGCGCCACAAACCAACCGCCACGAGACCAGCCGGCAGGAGCCGTCCCGTCCGTCGGCGCAGGCGAGCGGCAAGGCCGAAGGGATGCAAGGGGTTGCGTTTTTGCATCGCGAAAGCCGTCCGAATACAAGACCCAACCGCACCCAACGACCGCGCTGATCGTCGATCGATCTGGAGACAACCATGGCTAAAGAAGAGCTGATCCAGTTCGAAGGACTGGTCACCGAAATCCTCCCCGATGCACGCTATCGCGTGCAGCTCGACGCAGGACACGAGATCGTCGCCTACACCGCCGGCAAGATGAAAAAGAACCGGATCAAGACGCTGGCGGGCGATCGGGTGACGATCGAGATGTCGCCTTACGATCTGGAAAAAGGCCGGCTGATCTTCCGCCACAAGGACGAGCGTCCGGGTGGCGGAGCGCCCCGCGGTGCACCGCCGCGCGGTCAATTCCGCCGCCGCTAAAATCACCCGGACCGCGTGGCAAAACCATGGCGGTCAGGTGGGCAATGGCCTCCAACAGCGATCCCGGGCGCGATCAAAAAATCGTGCACGTCAGGATTGTTTTGGGGGCTATTTTGCAATAATATAACCTATCGATTTTCGGCCGGACGACATTAGCTATCCACCGGTACAGCCGGTTTAGACGCTGACGACCCTTCCAAAAATTCGATCTCACCAGCCCGCCGCAAGTGGGCTTCTGCTATATCTATCTTGAGAAGGGACTACCCCCGTGAGCATGGGAACCGTGAAGTGGTTTAACGCGACCAAGGGCTTCGGCTTCATTCAACCGGATGACGGTGGCAACGACGTGTTCGTGCACATCAGCGCCGTAGAGCGCGCCGGCCTTGGCACGCTGCGTGAAGGCCAGAAGATCAGCTACGAGATCGTGGCCGATCGCCGCTCTGGCAAGTCTTCGGCCGACAATCTGCGCGCCGCTGGCTAACGGATATTCTTCGGGTGCCGCCCGGGGAAATCCGACCTGACTAATGTGAAAGGCCGCGCCCGGTGCGCGGCCTTTTTTATTCGTGCGCCGGCTTCGACCGATACCGGTCGTCATCGGGCGAGCCTGCGGTCACGAGGTCGGACAGTTAGGGAGAGAACCGGAACTCGGCGTCGGGTAGATCACGCAGGTCGACTGCCGCGGGCGGGTATAGGCGACGTCGGTCAGATTGACCCCGGCCGGCGCCATCACCTTGCCGACCGCCGGTACATAACGATAGCTGACTTCGCTGAAGATCAGATAGGTGCCGGAAACCTTGAGCTCGGTCGGGATCGTAATCGTGCTTCCCACCCCGCGTGGCGCGGAACCCTTGCTCCACATCACCTTGACCACCAGCGACCCGGGGACGACATACAATTCGGAAACCGTCGATAGCGTCGGCGTCGGCGAATAGGGCGTCATGATTCCCTTGCTGGCGGCGAAGAAGCCGGTCAGGTCGGTGTCGTTGACCGACGTCGACTGCGACGTCAGATCGGACAGCGTTCGCGCCATCAGCGTCACCTTGCGATCCACCGCAACGCCGGATGAAAACTCCACCGTGCCGAAGAACATCACCAGCATGACCGGCACGATGACGGCGAATTCGGTCGCAGCGATACCGCTGCGATCCGCGAGCATCCTCGCGGCGGTGCGACGCATGCGAAGCCAGATTGGCAATATCGAGATCGTTTTCATCGCTTTGTCCTGTCAGCAAGGGGCAGTGGCGAGGAAGGGCTCGTTGCGAAATGCGGCGGTCGCGGACAACAGCCGCTTGCTGCCGGCCAGATTCGAGATGTTGTAGCCGAGCCCGGTGACGAACAGCGGCCATTGATAGAACATCCGCACCACGACGATGTCGCCGCCCTCGCCCGGGCAATAGCTGGTGGGCGGAATAAAGGCCTTGTTGCCATCGATCGGCTCGGTGATCGTGACATTGGGGAAGGTGGGATAGCTCTTCACTTCGACGTAGAGGTCGTTGCAGTTGAACAGCACCCTGGCCAGAGCGCCGGTCGGGCAAACGACGTTGTCCTTGAACTGCGTCAGGCTGTAATTGGCGGTCTGCGCCTGGCCAGTCATGATCTTGCGCGCGGAGTCCTGCGTGACGGTTTCCAGCACCTGGCCTGCGAAAAACACGATGGCGGTCTCGATGATCGCAAACAGCAGCGCGAAGAATACCGGCGCCACCAGCGCGAATTCGACCGCGGCCGAACCGCGGCGGTTGCGGCGAAACCTGTGCAATGCGGCTCTGAACGAGTCTGGTGCGGCGGCGGGCAACGACATCGAACAATCCTTAAATCGCGGCGGCAATTTCCTGCCCGCGGGTTTTAGCTGAAACAGATTGTTGAAGTGTTTCGCCGGATCGAAGCGGAGGGACCCGCATTGTTAACCCGACCTTAACCATTTACGGCGCGGCCCGCGGGCCGCGATTCGCCGTGCCATGCCGGGCGCCGCCGCGCCTGATGGCGCCAAGATCAGTTCTGCGCTTTGCCCGCTGCCGCGGCGGCGCCGCTGGCCTGGTTGGAGA
>CALROE020000425.1:0-4313 GCA_943369715.1 Bradyrhizobium ivorense | reverse complement strand
TGCCCCGTCTGGGAGGGAAAATGGTCAGCGTGTCCTTTAATCGTTTTCAGGCTCACGGATCGGCGTCCGATCTGGAGGACCTTGTCAGGTCCTGCTGTGAAGTCACGCCGGATGGTCAACTCGCGCTCGCGTTCGAGCGGATCGTTCCTGTCCCGGCTGAGGCGAAGGGAAATGCCAAGGTCGCCCGCGACTGGAAGATGGAGCACTGGTCGGCCGACTGGGTCGCGGATTTCAAGACCGAGCAGCGCTCAGCTACGCGACTGATATTGCGGTTTGGCACGCCAGGGGTGCCGCCGGTGAACATCTATCGGGAGCTCGCGCGCCGGTTTCCGGAGATCAAATTTGAGGCGAATTTCGCCGACGGAGGAACTGGCTTTGCCCATTTTTTCCAGGCCTGCCGCGGAGAGGTGATCTCCACCGAACGCGAGGCCACGGACGAGGATTGGGAGGCTGCGACCGGCCAGACTGTCGAAGAAATGGAGCGTGAGGCCGATGCCGCACGGGAGGCCTGGGAAGCCAAAAACCCAAAACAACGGCGACGGAAGCAAATTACCCATCCTCGTTTCTGGCTGAGACACTGGCGTGTCAGGCGTGCGCTGAAAGGCTATCCGATTTACGATGTGCCGCACAAGAAGCCGGAAGGCGACTTACCGGAAGCGCTGGCGCGCGAGAATTTCGATTATTTCATGCGAGTGCGGCTGGACCGTCTGGCTTTTTTTCAGTCGTGGCTTCGTAATAAGTTTTCTGTCGACGCCTCGCTCACCCCCGCAGGCGTGCATGGCGTTAATCGCTGGGTCGACCAATTCGGCGGGGGGCTGATCGGCGATGACACGAGCCATACTCCAATCTTTGTTACGTATGAACCGCGCTGGGAAGGACCGTTCGCCGGCTACAACGTGATAGTCGATCTCGGTATATTTATGGGCGAGTTTATCATCCTGAGGAGGCCGAGGGTCCGCTGGGAGATGGATCAAGGTAAACCAAGTAAATCCGTTTCGTCGCAATCCGCGGGATACAGGAAGCCATGCCTGGCCGGCTTCCCGCGCGGATGGACCAATAAAGTTATCGAAAGCGGCAACGAATGTATCGAAGACAGCCATCAAGCTTCCAAGGTTGGTGATCGCGCCAGCGATTTAACGAACGTGGTCTTGCGAGTTGTCAGGTCTGCTCTCTACATCGCGCGTCTTCCAGACGGCGACGATCCCTTCATCTATGGAGATTCCTCCCAAGAGCCACTTTGAACTATCCATGAGGTTGCCAGAAGCCCACCACGAATATTCGTCTCGCCTTGTGTCGGTATCCAATATCGCGGATAGCCGGCGAGGTGGAGAGGCGGGTGGCCTACTCACGCCCATGCCCATGCTCCGGCAACGCCAGCCCAAACACCTTCGTCAAATCCGCGATCTGTTCCGGGCTCAAATACCGCGGGTTCAGCCCGCGCAGCAGCAGATAGAGCTTCGCCGTCTCTTCCAGTTCCTCGATCGCGAACACCGCGGCTTCCAGCGTGTCGCCTGAAACCACGGGGCCGTGATTGGCGAGCAGCACCGACGAATATTTTCCGGCCAGCCCCTTGATCGCGTCCGCTACGGCGGGATCGCCCGGCCGATAATACGGCACCAGCGCGGTGGCGCCGCATTTCATCAGATAATACGCCGTCATCGGCGGCAGCGCGGCGCGCGGGTCGATCTCCGGCAGCATCGACAGCGCCACCGAATGGGTGGAATGCAGGTGCACCACCGCCCGCGCGGCGCCGCGGGTCTGGTACAGCGCGGTATGCAGCGGCACTTCCTTGGTCGGGGCATCGCCGGATATCAGCCCCCCGCCGGCGTCGAGCCGCGACAGCCGCGCCGGATCGAGCGAGCCGAGCGAGGCATTGGTCGGGGTCACCAGCCAGCCGCCGTCGTCAAGCCGGACGCTGATATTGCCCGAGGAGCCCGGCGTCAGCCCGCGCTCGAACAGCGAGCGGCCGAGCCGGCAGATTTCATCGCGCAAGGCCGCTTCGGTCATGGCAATATCCTGGCAGCATCCTGTTGCCGCCTTGTCTCACGCTTTGGCAGCGCGGCCAAGCCGTGATACCCAGAGAGGCAAGGCCGGCTTCCGAATTCCGGCCATGAGAAACCCCCGGGGGGACCGCCCATGCCTGAATCCGCATCGTCAAAACCGCGCGTCGCCGTCATCGGGCTGGGCTCGATGGGGTTCGGCATGGCGACCTCGCTGCGCCGCGCGGGATTTGACGTCACCGGCTGCGACGTGTCGGCCGATGCCGTGGCGCGGTTCGTCGCCGACGGCGGCGGCGGTGCGAAAACGCCGGCGGAAGCCGCCAAATCCGCCGGCATCGTCGTCAGCGTCGTCGTCAATGCCGCGCAGACCGAAACCATCCTGTTCGGCAAGGACGGCGTCGCCGAAACGCTGGCCAAGGATGCGGTGTTCGTCTCCTCCGCGACCATGGATCCGGATGTGGCGCGGCGGCTGGCAAAACAACTGGAAGCCACCGGCCGGCATTACCTCGACGCGCCGATCTCCGGCGGCGCGCAGCGCGCGGCGCAGGGCGAACTCACCATTCTCGCATCCGGCAGCCCGGCCGCCTTCACCAAGGCCAGGCCGGCGCTCGATGCAATGTCGGCAAAACTTTACGAACTCGGCGATGCCGCCGGGCAGGGCGCGGCGTTCAAGATGATCAACCAGCTGCTGGCCGGCGTTCACATCGCCGCTGCCTCGGAAGCGATCGCCTTCGCCGCCAAACAGGGCCTCGATATCCGCAAGGTCTATGAGGTGATCACGGCATCCGCCGGCAATTCCTGGATGTTCGAGAACCGCATGCCGCATGTGCTCGATGGCGACTACACCCCGCGCAGCGCGGTGGACATATTTGTAAAGGATCTCGGCATCATCCAGGACATGGCGCGGACGGCGAAATTTCCGGTGCCGGTGTCGGCCGCGGCGCTGCAGATGTTCCTGATGACATCGGCCTCCGGCATGGGACGCGACGACGACGCCTCGGTGGCGCGGATGTATGCCCGCGTCACCGGTACGCATCTGCCAGGCGAGCCCGAATACGAGCCCAAGTAGAAGTCAACGAACAAGAGGACATCAGATGCCCCGTTTCGCCGCCAATCTCTCGATGATGTTCAACGACGTCCCGTTCCTCGACCGCTTCGAGGCGGCGGCGAAGGCCGGCTTCACCGCTGTCGAATTCCTGTTTCCCTACGATCATCCGGCAGACGCTGTCGGCGAGCGGCTGCAGCGCAACGGCCTGACCCAGGCCCTGTTCAACCTGCCGCCGGGCAATTGGGACGCCGGCGAGAAAGGCTTTGCCGCGCTGCCGGAGCGTTTCGACGATCTGAAGCGGAGCCTCGAGACGGCGCTGCCTTATGCGAAGACGACCGGCGTCAAGCGGCTGCACCTGATGGCGGGCATTGCCAGCCGTAACGACCCGAAAGCCGTTGAGCACTTCTATAAATCGGTCGCGTGGGCAGCCGAATTCTATGCGCCCCACGGCCTCGACGTCGTGATCGAGCCGATCAATTCGCGCAACGTGCCGGGATATTTCCTCAACGATTTCGGCTTCGCGCGCGACCTGATTACCGAATTGAAGATTCCGAATCTGAAACTGCAGTTCGATATCTATCACTGCCAGATCATCCATGGCGACGTCACCATGCGGCTGCGCGAGATGATGCCGATAACAGGCCATGTCCAGATCGCCAGCATTCCATCGCGCAACGAGCCGGATGGCGAGGAGCTGAACTATCCCTTCCTGTTCGCCGAGCTCGACCGGCTCGGCTACCAGGGATTTGTCGGCTGCGAATATAACCCGCGCGGCAGGACGACGGATGGCCTCGGCTGGTTCAAGCCCTATGCCGGAGCAAGATCGTGACGCTCGCCAGAAAATTATATCTGGGATGCATCGCCGACGACTACACCGGCGCCTCCGATCTCGCCAACACGCTGACGCGCTGCGGCCTGCGTACGGTGCAGACCATCGGCGTGCCCGCGGACGACCTTGCGCTGCCCGAGGTGGATGCCGTCGTGGTGTCGCTGAAAAGCCGCTCGATCGAGGCCGGCCTTGCGGTGTCGCGCTCGCGATCCGCGGAAAAATGGCTGCGCGGCCACGGCGCGCAGCATGTGCTGTTCAAGATCTGCTCGACTTTCGATTCCACCGACGCCGGCAATATCGGCCCGGTGATGGATGCGCTGCGCGCCGATTCCGGCGACGCGATCGTGCTGGTGACGCCGGCTTTTCCCGAGACCGGCCGCACCGTCTACATGGGCAATCTGTTCGTGGGTTCCGTGCCGCTCAATGAAAGCCCGCT
>CALROE020000424.1:0-4329 GCA_943369715.1 Bradyrhizobium ivorense | reverse complement strand
ACAGATTCCTTTCTGCTCGCTAAACTTGGCAGAATATCGTGAAAACTACAACCATTGCGGGTCCAGGGGTTGGGGATTCCGAGGGTTATACTTACCCTGTGGCTGAGCCCGCAGCCGGCCCCCCCGCCGCGTTGGGATACCACCCGGTAACCGTTCCGGGCTCGAGAGGGGCGCCAAGTGACGTCAGTTGTAAGCCTTCGGAGTTTCGCCAATTCCTCCAGCGTCCCGATCGTCGTGTTTGTGGACATGCAGCAGGAATATCTGGCGAAGCCGCGGCTGCTGGCGATTTCCGAGATCGACCGCGCGCTGGATAATTGCCGCAGGGTGCTGGACCATTCGCGTCAGATCGGGCTGCCGGTGGCCTTCATCCGGATGCTCAATGAGTCCGCCTTCTTCAACCGGGCAACCCCGTTCGTGCGCTGGATCGAGGGTTTCGAGCCCACCCGCAACGAAATGGTATTCGAACGGGCGAGCCCGTCGTGCTATTCTTCCGAACCGTTCACCGCGTTGGTGAACCAGAGCCGTGGCGGCTTCGTGCTGGTCGGGTTTGCAGGCGAGTCGGCCTGCCTGTCGACCATGATCGATGGCTTCCATCGTAACCACAAGGTCGCCTATCTCAGCGATGCGTCGGCCAGTCATGCCCTCGACGACATGTCCGCGGACGACGTTCAGCGGGCCGTATCGAGAATATCCGCGCTTTATGGAGACGTCTATGAAACCGCCGACTGGATTGCCTCCACTCTACCTCGCAAGCTCGGTAACGGAAGAAACGCTGGTGGCTAATTCAGAAGAACGACTGCAGTCGATCCTCGCAACCCTTGAGCAGTGCCGGGCGGCCCTGGTCAAGGAGGCTCGCCCGGAGACCGCCAAGCTGGTGTCGCTGGCCATTCTCGACCTTCGGATCGACATCGGCAAACTGCCGGATTCGGACTTGAAGGCGCTGTGCGATGCGATGACACCGCCGGAGCAGGGGCCTGCGGGACGCTCGAACGATCCCAACTTGCCACGGGGCCCGCGAAAGCGCGCCGTGCTGAAGCTGGTCAAGTAGCGCCGCGGGTTCGGCGATAGCGGGATTGCTTGCTGGATTGGCGGCTCGTCCGGTCCGGCCGGCGGTCTTTTTCCGCAACTCCAGCAACAAAAATAATCTTGCCTGATCGCGCGGCGGCTGCAATCTGGTCCTCAAATCGAGGAACAGGGAAGCATTTGGATGAGCCAACTCATTGTCCGCGTGGGCGACTTCACGTTCGACGCACGTTTTGAAGACCAGCTGGCGCCCAAGACCTGCGCCGCCTTCCGCACCGCGATGCCATTCGAGAGCCAGGCGGTTCATGTCCGCTGGAGCGGCGAGGCGGTCTGGCTGCCGCTCGGCGATCTCGACTTCGGCGTCGGCTATGAGAACCACACCAGCTATCCGGCACCGGGCCAGATCATTCTTTATCCCGGCGGCATCAGCGAGACCGAGATTCTGCTGGCCTATGGCGGGGTGCACTTCGCCAGCAAGATGGGCCAGCTCGCCGGCAACCATTTTATGACACTGACCTCGGGGCTCGAGCGGCTGCCGGAACTCGGCAAGACCGTGCTCTACAAGGGGGCGCAGAAGGTCCGGTTCGAGGCGGCCTAGGAATGGCTGATACCCCTTACCCCCGGGATCTCCGCGGCTATGGCCGCAACCCGCCCGATCCGCAATGGCCTGATGGCGCGCGGATCGCGGTGCAGTTCGTGGTCAATTTCGAGGAGGGCGGCGAGAACAATATCCTGCATGGCGATCCCGCCTCGGAAGCCTTCCTGTCGGATGTGCTCGGCGCGCAGCCATGGCCGGGACAACGCCACGCCAACATCGAATCGATGTTCGAATACGGCTCGCGCGCCGGCTTCTGGCGGTTGTGGCGCGCCTTTACCGAACGCAAGTGGCCTGCCACCGTGTTCGGAGTCGCAACCGCGCTGCAGCGCAATCCCGACATCGTCGCGGCGATGAACGAGGCCCGTTGGGATATCGCCAGCCACAGCCTGAAATGGGTCGAGCACCGCAATATGCCGGAGGCGGAGGAGCGGGCGACCATTGCGGAGGCGATCCGCATTCACGCCGAGGTTACGGGGCAGCGGCCGCTCGGCTGGTACACCGGGCGGTCCTCGATCAATACGCTGCGGCTGGTGATGGAGGCCGGCGGCTTCCTGTATTCCAGCGATTCCTACGCCGACGATCTGCCCTACTGGGTCAGGGGCGCGGCCGGACCGCATCTCGTGATTCCCTACAGCCTCGACGCCAACGACATGCGTTTTGTGAATGCCCAGGGCTTCGGAGATGGTGATCAGTTCTTCAATTATCTGAAGGACAGTTTTGATGTGCTCTATGCGGAGGGCGCGACGGCTCCCAAAATGATGTCGGTGGGCCTGCATTGCCGGGTTGCCGGCCGGCCGGGCAGGGCGGCGTCGCTGCTGCGCTTTCTCGATTACATCGCTGGCCATGACAAGGTCTGGGTGCCCACCCGGCTGCAGATCGCGCAGCACTGGCACACCCATCTCGCGCATCTCGCCGACGGCGCCTCCAGTGTCGGATCGTCGTGATGGAGCCGGCCGCTGCCACGGGGGAACTCGGCCGGGACATCGTCCGCCGGATCGAGGCGCTCGGCGCCATCTCCGAGACGCCGGATCACCTGACGCGCGTCTTCCTTTCCCCAGAGCACCGCGCCGCGGCAGATCTCCTGCTGTCGTGGATGCGGGACGCCGGCATGGCGGCGCATCTCGATGCCATCGGCAATGTCTGCGGCCGTTACGAGGGCGAGACAGCGGGTTTGCCCTGCCTGATGCTGGGCTCGCATTACGACACCGTGCGCGACGCCGGCAAATGGGACGGGCCGCTCGGGCTCATCACCGCGATTGCCTGCGTCGCGGATTTACATCGGCGCGGCAAGCGGCTGCCGTTCGCGGTCGAGGTGACCGGATTTTCCGACGAGGAAGGCGTCCGCTTCGCTTCCACGCTGCTGGGCAGCCGGGCCGTGGCCGGAACATTCGACGAGAGCGTGCTGGGCTCAAGAGACAGCGCCGGCATCTCGATGCGCGAGGCGCTGACCACATTCGGGCTCGACCCTGATCATATCGGCGCCGCCGCGCGGGTGCGCGGCGAATTGCTGGCCTATGTCGAACTGCACATCGAGCAGGGCCCGGTGCTGGAAGGCCTCCATCTCCCGGTCGGGATCGTCACCGCGATCGCGGGCGCGACGCGGCTCGCGGCAAGCCTCACCGGCATGGCCGGCCACGCCGGCACGGTGCCGATGCTGCTGCGCCGCGACGCGCTCGCCGGCGCCGCCGAATGCATTGTCGAGATCGAGCAATTCTGCCGGACCGACCAGGACGGACTGGTCGGCACCGTCGGATATATCGATGCGAGGCCCGGCGCCACCAATGTCATTCCGGGGCAAGTGTCGTTCACCATCGACATCCGCGCGCCGTCAGATGCGCACCGCAAGCTCGCCGTCGCCGATATCGTCCGGCGAATCGAGAATATCGCCAAACGCCGCAAGCTGGCGCTGCAGCTCGACGTCACCCACGAGAACCGCTCCGTGCCCTGTGCGTCATGGCTGCGGAACCAGATGGCGGAAGCCGTCGCCGCGGAGGGGGGGCGCCGCTTCGAGCTGCCGAGCGGCGCCGGTCATGACGGCATGGCGATGATCGACGTCGCCGACGTCGCGATGCTGTTCGTGCGCTGCCGCGGCGGCGTCAGCCATCACCCCGACGAGCATGTCGAGCCTGATGACGCCGATGCCGGCGCCCGCGTGCTGCTGCGGCTGATCGAGAATTTTCGGCCGCGGGGAGCGGAAAGCGAGTGACCGGGACGCGGACGCAATCGTCAGCCGGACGCGGCGTGGCCGCCTGCCACAGGGCCTCTACAAAAATCGCGAAAACAACCCCATGCACAGAAACGAAGTGCTTGGAATCACAGCATTTCTTGTGCTGCCGACCGTCGGGCTGTAGGTTTCCGTAACGGACACTTCGCCCCGCGCGGGAAAACCGGTGCTGTGGAATAACTCGTCCGACACGCCCGCCCACAATTCGATATAGGGCCGCGCTTCGCTCGGGTCCTTGCGCGGGTCGGTTGCGTTGATGAAGAAGCCGCCGAATTCAGCCAGCAGCGCTATCTCAGTAACCGCGAAACCAACACGGATATGCGAGGAGCATGCTTTGCCATTGCGTCAGCAGGGCCCACTGCGACCTGAACGAAAAGTGAGGGCTGGAGCGGCTTTGAGTTGCTTGCGATGGTCGCAGAGATGCTAGAGATGGCCTGGTTCTGCTGGTCGCGGCGGCCTCAAACCGGGACACGCATCGACCCGG
>CALROE020000423.1:0-4330 GCA_943369715.1 Bradyrhizobium ivorense | reverse complement strand
TCCTTGCGAGTGGTCTCAAAGGCGATGGCGATGTCGCCGAGCATGCGCGGCGCGGCCTCGGGTCCGACCGGGCCGGTCGGTTGCAGTGCCGGAAACGACAGCACGTTGGTGGGCTTGTCGATGCCGCGCCAATTGCTGTTCAGCGTGCGAATGCCGGCATCGTCGGTCAGCATCACCGCGAGCTCGGCGTCGCCGACATCCGCATCGATGTTCTCGGCCGCGGCCGCGATGGCGCGATGCACCACTGCTTCGGCGTCGGGCTCGGCCTGCCAGCAATCGGCGACGACGATGACCTCGGAGATGGGAAGCGCAAGGGGCGGCATTGGTCCGGAATTTCCGTTGCGGCCGGGGCTCGTCCCCGGCGCGCGCTTGGCGTCAGATATGGGCATCAAGGCCTGCTGGTTACCGGCTTCTGCGGCAATCCTTCATAGGCGGCGACGATCCGCGCCACCAGTTCATGGCGGATCACGTCCTCGGCGGTGAATTTCACTTGGCTAATGCCTTCGACGCCGTCGAGCAGTCGTGCGGCTTCCGCAAGTCCCGAAGTCTGGCCGTTCGGCAGATCGACCTGGGAGGGATCGCCGGTAATGATCATGCGGCTGTTTTCGCCGAGCCGGGTCAGGAACATCTTCATCTGCATCGACGTGGTGTTCTGCGCCTCGTCGAGGATGATGACGGCATTGGTCAGGGTACGGCCGCGCATGAAGGCGAGCGGCGCGATCTCGATTTCGCCGGCCTGCAGCGCGCGCTCGACGATCCGCGAATCCATCAAATCATACAGCGCATCATAGATCGGCCTCAGGTAAGGATCGACCTTCTCCCTGAGATCGCCTGGCAGGAAGCCGAGCCGCTCGCCGGCCTCGACCGCGGGGCGCGACAGGATGATGCGATCGACTTCCTTGCGTTCGAACAGTTGGGCGGCATGCGCCACGGCGAGCCAGGTCTTGCCGGTGCCCGCCGGGCCGATGCCGAACACCATTTCGTGGCGCTTCAGCGCGCGGATATAGGAATCCTGGGCGGCGGTGCGCGCCCGCACCGGGCGCTTGCGCAGATTGATGGTCTCGAACGCGGTCTTGGCGGTCTTGGCATCGAATTCGAACAGCGAGCCCTGGGCGATCACGGCGCGAATAGCGCCCTCGACGTCGCCCTGCGCCAGATCGTGGCCCTGCACCGCCTGCGCATACAGCGTCTCCAGCACACGCCGCGCCGCATCGCAGCCGTCGCGGGAGCCTGCAATGGTGATGTGATTGCCGCGCGAATCGACCACGACACCGAGCCGGCGCTCGATCAGCGCCAGGTTCTGTCCGTAGGGCCCGACCAAAGCGGAGGCCGCGCGATTGTCGTCGAAATCGATGACGACCTGCGTTTCGGGCGGGATTTGCATGTCGCGGTCAAATTTGCGGCTGGGAGCGAGTGCAGGCGAATCCGATGCGCTTTTTGGCAAGGGTTCAGGCTCCCGTGATCATGTGAGAGGAATCGGTCATTCGGGCAGATGCCGGCGGAGCAGGGACCGTGCCAGAGAGTTCGCCGAGCAGGCTGTAGCGCTTGAGGCTGGCGATGGTCACCGGCAGTATCTGTCCGATGATGTCGGGGGACGCCATCACATGCGCCGGCTGCAGGTAAGCGGTGCGGCCGACGATCTGGCCGGGGTTGCGGGCGGCGCGTTCGAACAGCACGTCGACGGTGCTGCCAATCGCAGCCAGATTGAAGGCCGCTTGCTGGCCGTCGATCAATTCCTGGAGCCGCACCAATCGCTCATCCATTTCAGCCGCTGACACCGTCTCCCGCATGTCCGCCGCCGGCGTGCCCGGCCGTGGCGAATACTTGAACGAATAAGCGCCAGCGTATCCGATTTGCCGGACCAGCGCGAGGGTCGCGGCGAAATCTTCCTCGGTCTCGGTGGGGAAGCCCACGATAAAATCCGATGAAAAAGCAATATCTTGCCGGACCGCACGGAACCGGTCGATGACGCGGCGATAATCGTCGGCGCTGTGCTTGCGGTTCATCGCCGCCAGGATCCGGTCGGAGCCCGACTGCACCGGCAGGTGCACGAACGGCATCAGCGCCGGCAAGTCGCGGTGCGCCGCGATCAGGGTGTCGTCGACGTCGCGGGGATGGCTGGTCGAGTAGCGCAGGCGCGCGATCCCGGGGATTTCGGCGAGGCGGTGCAGCAGCGCGCCGAGCGACCAGATGCGGCCGTCCGGCCCCTCGCCGTGATAGGCGTTGACGTTCTGGCCGATCAGGGTGATTTCGCGCACGCCGTTGTCGGCCAGCCGCAGCACGTCGTCGACGATTTTCGCGACCGGGCGCGATACTTCGGCGCCGCGGGTATAGGGCACCACGCAGAACGTACAGAACTTGTCGCAGCCTTCCTGCACCGTGACGAAGGACGAGACGCCGCGCGCGCGGATCGCAGCGGGCTTCGGGGCCGCGAGGAATCCGAATTTGTCCTCGACCGGAAATTCGGTCTCCACCGCGCGGCCGTGGCTCTTCGCCCGCGCCAATAGCTGCGGCAAATGATGATAGCTTTGCGGGCCGACCACGACATCGACCGCGGGCGCGCGGCGGATGATCTCGGCGCCTTCCGCTTGCGCGACGCAGCCGGCCACTGCGATGCTCATCTGGCGGCCGGCTCTGGCGGCCTCGTCCTTGGCGACGCGCAGCCGCCCGAGTTCGGAGTAAACCTTCTCCGACGCCTTCTCACGGATGTGGCAGGTGTTGAGGATCACCAGGTCCGCGTCATCCACGCTGGCGGTTTCGACAAAGCCTTCGGGCGCCAGCGTGTCCACCATGCGTTGTGCATCGTAGACATTCATCTGACAGCCGTATGACTTGATATGCAGCTTGCGCGGCGGGCTCATGGAACCTGAATGCTGTGCGGAGGTGGCGCCATTGCGGCGCAGGGGTCAATTATAGGCTAAAGCGTTGGAAATCCAGAATCATAGCCGTCATGACGGCCTAATTGCCCTCGATTTGCGCGATTAGGCCGGGCAACAGCCGCATATCGTCGAATATCGCGACAGCTCCGGCAGCGCGCAGCCGGTCGCCGTGACCGGGGCGGCAATGACTGCCGCCGTGGAAACCGAGCACGGGCATCCCGGCGGCGACCGCGGCGGCGATGCCGGCGAGGCTGTCCTCGATCACCAGGCAGCGCGCCGGCGCCGCCTGCATCTGCCCGGCGGCAAACAGGAACAGATCGGGCGCTGGCTTGCCCTGGCGTACCTGGACGGCGGAAAAAATGTGCGGCGCGAACCGATCCCACAACCCGACGCGATTGAGACTGGCGCTGATCTTCTCTGGCGGCCCGCTCGATGCGACGCAGACGGGCAGCGCGATTGCCGCCAGCGCCTCGTCGATATGCGGTGTGGCTTCGAGCGAGAGCGCAAACAATCGGAAAATCTCGGCATAGACCTGGGCGTGGAAGTCATCCGGCAGGCTGCGGCCCACCTCGGCTTCGACTTCGAGACTGGCCTGACGCATCGAGCGGCCGAGAAAACGATCGAACACCTGATCGGCCGTGATCGGGTAGCCATGGCGCGTCAGGGTTTCGGCGTGCGCGGCGCAGGAGATCACTTCGCTGTCGACCAGCACGCCGTCGCAGTCGAAAATGACGAGATCGAAAGGATCTTTGTCTCGACGCGTTTGCTTCACGCGATCAGGATTTGTCGTCGTCCAGCGGGACGCAGTACAGTTCCAACCGGTGATCGATCAGCTTGTAGCCGAGCTTGCGGGCGATTTCGGCCTGCAGCTTCTCGATTTCCTCGTTGGTGAACTCGATCACCTTGCCGTCGCGCAGGTTGATCAGGTGGTCGTGATGGCTGTCGCGCATCTGCTCGTAGCGGGCGCGGCCCTCGCGGAAATCATGCCGCTCGATGATGCCGGCGTCCTCGAACAGCTTTACGGTGCGATACACCGTCGAGATCGAGATCTTGTCGTCGACCGCGACGCAGCGGCGATACAGTTCCTCGACGTCGGGATGGTCCACGGCTTCCGCCAGCACGCGCGCGATGACGCGGCGCTGTTCGGTCATCCGCATGCCGGTGGCGGCGCAGCGGGATTCGATATTGGTGGCCTTGGGCACGGGCGTGGATTTCAATGCAGTCATGCGGGCCTTTCTGCCACTCCGGGCGCGTTACGACAAGTCGCGGCGCATCAGAAGAGCGTTCAATTGTTCCCCGTTGGCCTCCCGGTAATACCGTTCGCGGCGTCCGACGACGGCAAAACCGGCCCGTTCGTAGAGCCGCCGCGCCGGCTGATTATTTTCCTCGACCTCGAGGAATATGGTGCGCACGCCACGGCCCGCAAGATGGCCGAGATGGGTCAGCAGCAG
>CALROE020000422.1:0-4338 GCA_943369715.1 Bradyrhizobium ivorense | reverse complement strand
GGACGCCCAGATCATGCGTCTGGTCGGCACCACCAAGACCACGATCGCCAGCGTGCGCGACCGCACCCACTGGAATGCCTCCACCTTGACCCCGATGGACCCGGTGACGCTCGGCCTGTGCTCGCAGATCGAGCTCGATTTCGAGGTGCAGCGCGCCGCCAAGGAAAAGCCGATCGATACCGCCTATGGCGGCGCCACCCTGCTGCCGGCCTCGGAAACCACCCGCAAGGAGCCGGAATTCGAGCCCAGCGAGAAGCAGCGCGACGACCTCAATGTCGATGCGGTGTTCGCCAAGCTGAAGGGCATCGGCGGCGGCAAGAAGCACGACGACGAGGACTGAGCGGAGTCGGGCGCGCTCTGCGCCGCTCCGGGTTACTTTCGAACGCAAACACGCCTTCGCATTCTCGCGGCGCGCTTCGCCCGAGGTTTGCCATCAACTTGCCGCCCTCTCCGATCAGAGGGCGCGGGGAGGCCGGGCGCCCGATGCGCCCGATAGCCGCGTGTGCAATGGGTAGTGGCAGAAGGCACACGCGTTATTCAGGTCACACCGGAATCACCCGGCACTCCCCGCGCAATGGTTTACGGCTTATACCTGCTCTCCTCGGTGAGCCCTGCGCTTTTGCCACCGTCGCTCGCGCGCCTTGACGCGAACTTGACACCAGCCCTTGGGGTGTCGGGACCACACGATTTCGCCGTCCGCTTCAGGCACCCTGGTCAGGGAGCGCCATCCGCGTCCACCGCATCCCCGTCCCGCACTGATGACCTTGGGCAATGCCCCTCTGAATGGGACGGGATGGCTATCAATATAGTCTTATTTTTACTTCTGGAAAACAGAAATATTTTTCCGCGCGGGGCTTGACATCAATTCTGCAAATCAGAAGTGATTTGCCCGTCGGGTGATCGAAGCACCGACGCCGGCGAAGCCGTCGCCTGGAGGCAAGGACTGGGGTCACTTCCCGTTCACAGGCTCTCGGGATCAGGGCGGAATACGATCAGCCAGCCACGCTCAGGTCACGCAGCGGCCGGGCTGCAGCTGCTTTGCCACTTCGGTCAGCACGCTGACCATGGGCTCACAGGCCACGGTGGCCTTGCGGCGGTCGCCGGACTTGAACAGCGAGGGCGCGGCGGGAACGTTGCGGGCGTCGGTCTCGGGCGACTTGTCGGAGGAACGGGCGGAGGACTTGGCGGGAATCCGGACCAGGACGGTGGTGTCGGACAGGCTCTCCGGCCGCAGCGAGACGGTTTGGGTCTGTTCGCCTGTTCCGGCCACCATGCTGGCGCGATCGGCCTTGGCAGAACGATTGATGGCGCTGGCGATCCCGGTGGTCTGCGCTTCCGCGACGGCCTGCCAGCGCTCTGCCAGATCGTGGCCGGACGCGAACTGAACGGCGCCGAGCGTCAGTGAAACCGCGATCGCGCCAAAAACCGCTTTTGAAATATGTGACATCTTGGCTGTCCCTCGCCCCATTGGCGATCACAGCCACAACGCGAGGGAACCCGCGGAGTTCTGGGAACCGGCCATCACTTAACCGTGTGCGAAAAAAAATTCAGACGGCGGGAACGAGTTCGGGGGCCTGCGCGTCATCCCGACAGCCGGTCTTCCCCCCTGCCCCATTGACCGGCGATGTAGGGCGCGACTGTGGTGATGCCAGTCGCGCCCTGCTTTTTGCCCAAATTTCAGGCCCCCTCGCCCTACCCCCTCGCCTGCGGGCCGGGATGCCATGGTGCGGGGCCGGTATCCAGCCGCCAAACCGGCAAAATATGGTCTATACACCATATGTATCCCATGACATATTATGTCATGGCTTGGCAGGTGCGCTTTCATGACGAATTCGAACTGCAAGAATTTCCAGAGGAAATTCAGGACGAGCTTTTGGCTCGATTGAAAGTCCTTTCCGAGTTCGGCCCTCAGCTTGGGCGGCCAAACGTCGATACGCTCAACGGCTCATCCTTTCCGAATATGAAGGAACTCAGATTTCGAAAGGACGGGCTATGGCGCTTTGCTTTTGCATTCGACAGCCTTCAACAAGCCATCGTGCTTGTCGGAGGCGACAAAGAAGGTGAAAACCAGACCAGGTTTTACAAGAACCTCGTCAAAGTGGCCGACGCACGTTTCAGCGAACATCTGCGCAAGATCAAGTCCACGCTGAAAAAAGGTAAATAGGAGATCATCATGCGCACGCTCAACGATGTCATCGGCAAGCTTCCTGCTGCAAGGCAACAGAAAATCGAGGCTCGCGCGCAGGAACTGATTGCCGAGGAATTGACCTTGCAGGACATCCGCAAGGCGCGGAAGCTGACGCAAGAGCAGATGGCAACGACCCTCAACATTGGTCAGGACAGCATCTCTCGTCTGGAAAAACGAAGCGACATGATGCTTTCGACCATGCGAAGCTACATCGAAGCGATGGGCGGATCGCTTGAATTGGTGGCCCGCTTTCCCAAGCGGGCTCCCGTGATTATCACGTCGATGAGGGATGTATCGCCGCAGCCAAAGGCGGTTTCCAGGCGCAAGAAGCCAAAGCTCCGCGCCTAGGACTCCACCAAAAAAAATCGGCGCGCCTCGCAGCGCGCCGAATTCATTCAACCCAACCGCTTCCCGCTCGGCTCACGCCACCCGCGGCGCCCGGTTGCGCGAGTTGCGCTGGAAGAACAGCGCCTGGCTCGCGACCGCGGAGACCATCGCGGGCTGGAACGGCTTCGAGATCAGGAACGCCGGCTCGGGGCGTTCGCCGGTCAGGAAGCGTTCGGGATAGGCGGTGATGAACACCACCGGCACTTCGAACACTTTCAGCAGTTCGTTGACGGCGTCGAGGCCGGAGGAGCCGTCGGCGAGCTGGATGTCGGCGAGGATCAGGCCCGGCTTGCGGTTCTTGGCCAGCGCGATGGCGTCGGCATGGGTGCGGGCGACGCCGATCACGTTGTGACCGAGATTCTTCACCAGGCTCTCGAGATCCATCGCGATGAAGGTCTCGTCCTCGATGATCAGCACGTCGGTGGCGATCTCGGCGGCCATTTCGCGGCCGGCGGTGTCGGCCAGCTTGCGGGTTTCGGCCACATCGATGCCGAGAATCCAGGCCACTTCCTCTTCGGAAAAACCTTCCAGCGACAGCAGCAGGAAGGCCTGCCGCGGCAGCGGCGTGATGTTCGACAGCCGCCGCTCCGACGGCATCGGCAGGGTCGCGACGTCGGAATCGTCGTTGAGCGAGACCGAATTCCAGATCTTCGTGAACAGCCGGAACAGGCCGGCGCGCGGACCGTGCTGCTCGTCGAGCAAGGCCGGGTCCTGCAGCAGGGCTTCCAGCATGGCCCCGACATAGGCGTCGCCGGAGGCCTGATTTCCCGTCAGCGCACGGGCATAGCGCCGCAATAACGGTAAATGTTCAGCAACGAGCTGTGATCGCGACATCCCCACTCCATATCCTGCTCTGGGCCAAAGCATACCGACGGGGGTGACCCGGTTCCCCCAGAATATACGGGGTCTACGTCCCAGCCTTGAAAAAGTTCCCATGGGTCGGGAACTTTCCGGCGCAGTTGGAATTAGCTTCGTTAGAACGACGGAAAAGGCCTCGGAATCAAGGATAATTCTTGAAACTACAAGGACTTAACTCTCGGGGAAGCGTGGAACAGGTCATGAAAGATGTAAAGTCTCAAGCCAGCAAGGTGGCCACTCCCGGAAAGCCGGGCCGGCTCAACACCGAGATTCAATCGAGAATCGGGCACCAGCTCAGGGCGATGTATGACGACGTGGTGCGGCAGGGCGTGCCGGACCGCTTTGCCGAGCTGATCAAGAAGCTCGATGCGCCTGGACCCACCGGTGATCCTGCCAAGAACAACGACGGGAGGGATTAATGCCTCTCACAGATTCACTTCGCGACGACATTCTTGCGTCGGTCCCGTCCTTGCGCGCGTTTGCGATCTCGCTGAGCGGCAATGGCGATCGCGCCGACGATCTCGTGCAGGAGACGCTGCTGCGCGCGCTCGCCAATATCGACTCGTTCCAGCCCGGCTCGAACCTGCCGGCCTGGCTGTTCACGATCCTGCGCAACCTGTTCCGCTCCGACTATCGCAAGCGGCGGCGGGAGGTGGAGGACGCCGACGGCAATTATGCCAAGACCCTGAAAACCCAGCCGGCGCAAAGCGCGCATCTGGAATTCGAGGAATTTCGCGTAGCACTCGACAAGTTGCCGCAGGACCAGCGCGAAGCGCTGATCCTGGTCGGCGCCTCCGGCTTCTCCTATGAGGACGCTGCCGCCATCTGCGGCTGCGCGGTCGGCACCATCAAGAGCCGCGTCAACCGCGCGCGCTCGAAACTGAGTGCGCTGCTCTATGTCGACG
>CALROE020000421.1:0-4362 GCA_943369715.1 Bradyrhizobium ivorense | reverse complement strand
GGAATGTTGTTGAGGTAATATTCGAGATTGTTGACGTCGAAGGCGGCCCAGCCGCCGTCGCTGCTTTGCATGCCCTCGATCCATTCGCGGCCGCGCTCGATCGCGACATCGTATTCCGGATCGTGGCTGGCACGGCGGGCGCGGTCCATCGCCATCACCACGACAGCGGTATCGTCGAGATCAGGATAGTAGTCATTGTTGTACTGGAATGCCCAGCCGCCGGGGCGAACATCGGGCCGCTTCACGGCCCAGTCGCCCTTGACGTCCAGCACCTGCCGGGGTTTCAGCCAGTCCAGACCCCGTTTGGCCGGAGCCAGCGCCGCTTCGCTGCCGGCTTCGATCAGGGCATGACAGCTCAGCGCGGTGTCCCACACCGGCGAGACGCAGGGCTGGCAGTAAGCCTCGTGCTCGCCGATCACCAGAAGCTTGTCGATTCCCCTGCGCGTCACGGCGCGCGGCGGATAGTCCGCGCCCTTGCCCAGCACCTCGTACATCATCACGGTGTTGGCCATCGGCGGATAGATGGCGCCGAGGCCATCTTCGCCGTTCAGCCGCTCCTCGATGAAGGCGACCGCGGCGTCGATAGCGCGGGCGCGCAGCTTCTTCGGAAACAGCGGCTCGATCGTCCGCAAGATGCCGTCGAGGCCGCGGAACAGATAGAACCAGCCCGGGCTCTGATGCGGCGCCCTGGCGGTCATGCCGATCGAATGCGGCGGCTGCAAGAACAACTCGTCGATGCCGACGCCGCTGACGTTCTTGGCGCGCGGCTTCAGCGCCGCAAGCACCATCAGCGGCACGATCGTGGTCCGCGCCCAGTAGGAAATCTTGTTGAGATGGAACGGCGACCACATCGGCAGCAGCATGATTTCGATCGGCAATACCGGCACGCTGCGCCAGGTCAGCACCCCGAACATGGCCAGCATGAAACGCGTGAAGACATTGCTGTTGACGGCGCCGCCGCGCGAACGGATCGCCTCGC
Source organism: Bradyrhizobium ivorense (assembly GCA_943369715.1). Classification (GTDB taxonomy): domain Bacteria; phylum Pseudomonadota; class Alphaproteobacteria; order Rhizobiales; family Xanthobacteraceae; genus Bradyrhizobium; species Bradyrhizobium ivorense_A. The sequence continues at coordinate 3,383 of CALROE020000421.1, read as the reverse complement.
GCGCCCGCGCCATGTGCTGATCATCGGGGGAATCGCCGATCATCTTCAGAGCGAAATAGGCCTTCACGCTGGCGCTCATGTCGAAAGCGCCGTCATGCACCAGCGCCCAGCCGCCATGGGCGCCCTGAACCCGGCGCAGGTAATTTGCGATCTTGCCTTCGAGCACGGAATCGACGGGCTCGGCGAGGTAGTGGCGGAGCAGCACATACTCCGCGGGGATGGTGCAATCGGCTTCCAGTTCGAACACCAGATGGCCGTCCGGCTGCCGGTAGCCGAGCAAGCCCTGCGTCGCCGACGCGATGCTCGCCTCCAGGACGCCAGCGCTTTCATTTCCAGTTGATCTGTTGCCGGAAGGCATGGTGCTCGACATCCCCAATATTGCCCCTGCCCGGTCTCACTGGAAACCGCGCTATGGCTGTTTCCGATCAGCCCTTCGATCAGGCCTTGCGCATGGCGAGGACGAGATCGGCGGCGCGGTTGCCCGAACGTACCGATCCCTCGATGGTGGCCGGCAACCCCGTATCAGTCCAGTCGCCGGCAAGAAACAGGTTTTTGTAGGCGGTGACCGGGCCAGGACGCTGCGCGTTCTGCTCCGGAGTAGCCTCGAATGTGGCGCGGCGCTCGCGCACGATCTGCCATGGCGGCAATTCGCCCTCGACGCCCGCGGCCTTGCAGATATCCCGCCAGATCGCCTGCGCCAGTTCCTCACGCGGCATATCCACCAGGCGGTCGGCGTTGCTGATGGTGACCGACAGGCGCTGCGGAAACGCGAACAGCCACTCCACCAGTCCGCCGACCACGCCGAGCAGGGCCGGCTGCCCCTTCGGCGGATCGAAGCGGAAATGCGCATTGACGATGGCGCGGTATTTGGTCGGGGTCTTCAGGCCGGGCAACATCGCGGCGGCAGGGCGTGGCGGAACCGCCAACACCACGGCGTCGCCGGGCTGGACCGCAACGTTGTCGTCGCCGAATTTCAGTTCACCGAGGCGATCCGCCGAGGCCGCGAATTCGCGCAGCTCATGTCCGAACGAGATGCTGGCGCCCTTGTCTTGCAACAGCTTGATCGCGGGCTCGACCAGCACCGCGCTGAGGCCGTCGCGCGCGATCAGCGGCCGGCAGGCCTGGCCTCCCGCCAGCAGCGTTTCCCGCACCACCGCGCCGGCAAGCCCGGCGGAGCCCTCCGGCGGGTCGACGTTCAGCGCCGCCAGCAGCAGCGGCTGCACCAGCCGCTGATAGAGCGTTCCATCGCACGGGATCGCGTCGCCCACCAGTTTGCTCTGCGCCGCCCAGATCAGCGGCATCAGTGCCAGATAATCGCGCACGCCGGTGTCGGGGACACGGCGCGCCTCATCGAAGATCCACAGCGGCAGCCGGCTCTCGCCGAGATCGAGCTGCCAGCGCTGCCCGGTTGTCAGATCGACGAACGGGAATTGCGCGCGCTTCGGCCCGACCAGCCCCGCCTCGGTGCCGATCGATCGGGCGTAATCGACCGCGGCCCGGTTGCCCGAGAGCAGCAGATGGTTGCCATTGTCGATGGTGAGGTTGGTCGCCGCATCGAAATAGGAACGGCAGCGGCCGCCAGCCTGCTGCGTGGCCTCGTGGAGGTGCACCCGGTAGTTCGCGTTCGCCAGCCGCACGGCGGCCGCCAGGCCCGAGATTCCAGCGCCGATGATATGGACGGTCTTTTGCATCAGATGAACGCGTAACGCAGGAGGATAAGGAAGCGGGCCATCTTGTTGAGACGGACCGGCGCGCGCGGCGCGGCGAACCCTCTGGCAACAAGCAGTTCCAGAATCGCGCGATAATATTTCGACATGATCCGGGGCGCGCGCACCACCCGCCGTGGATTGCGCCGCATGATCTCGTCGGCTTTCTCGAAATGTGTCCGCGCGCGCGCCACCAGCGGCACGCACACTTTCGGCAGCGCCGGTTCGGCGACCACCTTTTGCGGATCGTCACTGGTGATCCCGGCATGCAGCAGACCTTCGCGCGGCAAATACAGCCGACCGAGCCCGGCGTCTTCATCGATATCGCGCAGGATGTTGGTCAGTTGCAGCGCGCGGCCGAGATGATGCGCCAGCAGGATGCCGTCGGCCTCGGCGAGACCGAACACCCGCACCGACAACCGTCCGACCGCGCTGGCGACGCGGTCGCAATAAAGATCCAACGTCGCAAGGTCCGGAGCCCTGATGTCCTGCGGCACGTCCATCTCCATGCCATCGACGATGGCCAGGAAATCCTCGCGCTTGAGCCCAAACCGCTGGACCGAGGCCACATAGTCGCGCAGGCGCGCCGGCGGCTCGCCCCGATACAGCGCGTCGATATGTTCGCGCCACTGTTGCAGCGCCGCCAGCCGCACATCGCGCGGGCCATCGGAGTCCGCGATATCGTCGACCTGTCGGCAGAAATCATAGATCTGGAACATGGCCTCGCGTTGCTCACGCGGCAGAATACGCATCGCCGCGTAGAACGAACTGCCGGACGCGGAGGTCCCGTCACTCGCATTGGCTGCCACCGCGGTATCTGATGTCATGCGCCGGCCGCCGGTTTGGACACGGGCCGCCGTCCCACCGCGCGGCGGGCCATCTCGCTGGCGATGCCGCCGAGGCTGTAGGCGAGCAGTTCGAGCGCGCCGAGATGCACCCTTTCGCTGAGCGGATCGCGCACTTTCAGCATTCCGACGATCCTGTCGGCGAAAGCCTGGATCACGGAGACTTCGCACCCCAGCCTGATGTCCCTGACCTCGGCGCTGAGCGATCTGCTTTCGTCGAGCAGCGCCTCGGTGCGCACCGCGAGCGCATGCAGGCATTGCAGCAGCGCCGGCGATGACCGCGCCTGCCCAAGCTCCTCGACGGAAGCGCCGGCGGCGGCGAGCGCATCGCGCGGCAGATAGACCCGATTGAGATCGCGAAAATCCTTGCCACAGTCCTGCAGGTGATTGTTGATCTGCAGCCCCGCGCAGAGCGCGTCCGATGCCGCCCAGGTCGAGGTACTCTCGCCGTGGACGTCGAGCATGAAGCGCCCGACCGGCATCGCCGAGTAGCGGCAATAGTGAATTACTTCGTCCCAGTTTTCATAGCGAAGCTTGGTCACGTCCATCCGGAAGGCGACCAGAACATCGAGCGCGTGGCGCGGCGGCATCGAACGCTCCGCCAGCGCGCGGCGCAGATTGACGGCCTCGGGCTGGGTATCGCCCCTGCCGAGCAATTCCGCCTCCAGCAGATCGAGAAGCCTGAGCTTCTCCGGCGCGTCGAGCGTGGCATGATCGGCGATGTCGTCGGCGGTTCGCACGAAATTGTAGAACGCGAGGATCAGCGCCCGGTGTCTCGGGTGAATGATCCAGGACGCCACCGGAAAGTTCTCGTCGCGGTGAGTCTTGCCGG
>CALROE020000420.1:0-4365 GCA_943369715.1 Bradyrhizobium ivorense | reverse complement strand
GGAGGTCCGCAGGCCTGGAGCGCGTGATCCAGTGGTTGACGCGGTCCTTCCACGTCGCGACCGAGCCACGCCACAGCGCGTTGCTGGCCATCACGCCACCCTTGCAATAGGGCACGCCGACCTCATGCAGGATATCCGCGACATGGGTTCCGAGCGCAGCAAACCAGCGATCCTGCTCGCCGTCCGGCTCGCCATGTTCGAAGATCACGGCATTGTCCTGGTCCATCGCGAGCAGGCTTTCCCCGCGTCCGGCCGATCCGAGCACGATCAGGGCATAGCCGCAGGGCGGTTCGCCGTGGCCGCGCTCGCGCATGATCCGCTCGGCGATCACGGCGGCCTGCCTGGTGAGCGCGCCGAGTTCGCGCGAGATCACTTCCGCGATGTCGCGGCCGGACAGCCCTTCCGCCAGCAGCGATTCCGCGACCCGCGGCAGCTTGGCCCAGGCCACGGCCAGCGCGGGCGCGTCCGCGGCGTCGTCGATCTCGTCGCCGAGCGATATCGCCTCGCCTGCGCGCAGGCGCAGCAGGTCGCGTGCGGACAACGCGCCGACCACGCTGCCGGTTTCGTCGACGACGCCGAGATGGCGGCTCTTCAGTCGATTCATGCGGCCGATGGCACGATAGACGAAGGCATCCGCCGGAACCGAAGCGAGCGGCCGGCTCATGATCTGCCCGACCGGCAGATCGAGCGCGGCGGCGCCGAGCCGGGCGATCGCGCGCAGCAGGTCACGCTCGGTGACAATGCCCGCCTCCGCTGCCTTGACACCGCCGGACGCGGCGTTCGGCGCCACATAGACGGCCGATATCTTCTCGATCGCCAGCCGCGCGAGGGTGTCGTGCACCGACGCGCCGGATTCCACGAACACCGGAGGCTTCCGCATGATGTCGCGATTGCGGTGCCGGTAGGCGTAGCTGTCGAAGCGTTTCAGGGTCCGCTCCGTGTCCGCGCGCGCGGGAGCCTCGACGGCCTCGACCCAGCCGCTACGCGCCTGACCGTCGAGCACGGAAGTCAGCGCGAGGCAGGCCCGTTCGGCTTCGGCAATGGTGCGGATGCCGTGGTCGCGCAGCTTCGGCACCAGCGCCAGAAACACCCGCGCCGTGGTTGTCGCGTCCCCGAGCGCGGAATGCCGGTCGATGGCGACGACGCCCAGCCACGCCGCGAGGTTCTCCAGCGTATAGCCGGCAAGCTCGGGGGCTGCGATCTGCGCCAGCAGCCTTGTATCGAGCGTACGCGGACGCAACCACGGCAGGCCGGCAAGCTCGCATTCGCGCTTCAATATCGCCAGGTCGAACCCGACGGTGTGCCCGATCACCATGGCCTGGCCGAGAAACCTGTGGAAATCCGGCCAGACATCGGCGAACGGCGGCGACTGCGCGACCATGGCATCGTCGATGCCGTGAATGCGCGTTGTCTCCGCCGGGATCTTTTCAGCGCCCGGCCGCAGCAATTGCCGAAACGCGCCGTCGCCCGCCAGCTTTCCGCCGGACAGCCGGACCCCGGCGAGCTCGATCACCCGCGCCTTGCGCGGATCGAGCCCGGTGGTTTCGGTATCGATGACAACGGCGTCGAGCGACAAAAGCGGGACGCCGCCACTCGTGCTGTCCATCGCTCCCTCCCAACCTGCCCCGACCCGAAGGTTATGCCGCAGCATCCGCGAGCAATGTCCGTTGCACCGCGGCCCTGTCCATGCGCGAGATCAATTCGTCGTGGATATTGCACAGGCTGACGCGGAGATAATTGCGGGTGGTCTGGAAATCACGCCCGCGCAGCTTTTCGTGGATCGGCATCATGGCGAAATAGGCTTCCGCCAGCGGATCGGGAATGTCCATCACGCGCCTGGGCGCATGCCCGCCGGCCAGATCGAGCCGGTGCGCCAAATCGTTGCGCGCCGCAAGCCAGGCCTCTTCGCCGATCGACGGAGGAACCGGATAGCGGTCGAATACCGACAGAACGACAAGGATGAGCCGGTCGAGAATTTGCCGGCGCTGCATGCCGTCGGCCTCGGAAGCCAGCACGCCGTTGATCATCTCGCCGACCATCGAGAGGCCCAGCGGATAGGCCTGCCAGCGCGAATACTCGACGGATTGCGCGAACTCCTTCTCGGCAAACAGAACCTTGGCATAGTGGCCCGCGCGCGCACGGGAATATTCGTAGATTCCCTTTTGCACGATGAAGGCCGATTGCGCGTCGACGAAGTCCGCCAGCGCCTCCCGGTCGCGAATCGGCGGACGCGGACGAAACAATTTCTCGAACAGTTTCATCGCCGTCTTTCCCGCAAAATGGACCGGGGACAGTTCGCCAGCTTATCCGGCATCTGCCAAGTCCTATGTTTTCAACGCCCATTCGCTTCGCAGTTGCAGCATTCCCTTATTCCCCGAAAGTATAATAAAGCCGGAACCGTTCGTAGTGCTAGCGTTCAACGTCTCCATATCGGCGCAAGACCGGATGGAGTGCGGCAGGGGGGGCGCCGCGCTGAAGGGATTTGCATTCCCCTCGATCAGTCCATCCGGCGCATTGCGACCGGTGCTTTGAGGAGGATTTGCAGCCCATGCCTGAATCTAAAGACCTGAAGCAACGAGAAGAAGCCCACTGGGCAAAAACCTCCCGGCTGATGTGGATGCATCTCGGGGTCTGGTTCTTCTTCGGTTACGTCATCCACATGTTCGTGGTGCCGCTCAACAAGATCATCATTCCGATCCTGGGCTTCCCGCTCGGCTTCTACATGGCCGCGCAGGGATCGCTCATCGTGTTCGTGGTCATGCTGTTCATGTTCGCAAGACAGCAGGACAAGATTGACCGCGAATACGGCTTTGCCGAGGAAGACTAGGGGAAACGGACATGGCTACAGAATCTACATCAGGCAGCGGTGACTTTCTCAACAACCTTGGGCGGGTCTACAGCATCTACACCGGCGGCTTCCTTGCCTTCGTCATCTTGATCGCAGTGCTCGAGCAGATGGGGGTTCCGAACAAGATCCTCGGCTACCTGTTCGTGTTCTTCACGCTGGCGGTCTACGCCATCATCGGCGTGCTCTCGCGAACGGCGCAGGTCTCTGAGTATTACGTCGCCGGCCGCAGCGTGCCGGCGTTCTACAACGGCATGGCGACCGGCGCCGACTGGATGTCGGCGGCGTCCTTCGTCGGTATGGCCGGCACCCTGTTCCTGCTCGGTTACGACGGCATCGCATGGGTGCTCGGATGGACCGGCGGCTTCGTGCTGGTGTCGATCCTGATCGGACCGTATCTGCGCAAGTTCGGCGCCTATACCGTGCCGGACTTCCTGGCCTTCCGGTACGGCGGCAATTTCGCCCGCGGGCTCGGCGTGATCGTGCTGGTCGCCTGCTCCTTCACCTATGTGACGGCGCAGATTTACGGCACCGGGCTCATCGCCTCGCGCTTCCTCGGCATGCCATTCGAACTTGCCGTTTTCGCCGGACTTGTCGGCATCCTGGTCTGCTCGATGCTGGGCGGGATGCGGGCGGTGACCTGGACCCAGGTGGCGCAGTACATCGTGCTGATCATCGCCTATCTGACACCCATCGTGATCCTGTCCACCAAGAAGTACGGATTTCCGATTCCGGAACTCACCTACGGACTGGCCATCTCGGACATTATCGCCCGGGAGCAGCAGATGCTGGCGAGCGGTCTTGCGACCGTCGCCAACCTCAAGCCGCATATCTCGCCGTTCATCAACTACAGCCCGTTGAACTTCTTCGCGATCATCCTTTGCATGATGGTCGGCACGGCGTCGTTGCCGCATATCCTGATGCGCTACTTCACCACCCCGTCGGTGCGTGAGGCACGTCAGTCGGTGGCGTGGTCGCTGCTGTTCATCTTCCTGCTGTACTTCTCGGCGCCGGCCTACGCGGCGTTCTCGAAGCTGGAAGTCTACACCAACATCATCGGCTCGGATGTCAGTGCGCTCAAGCCGTGGATCTTCAATTGGGGCGAACTCGGCCTGATCCAGATCTGCGGCAAGAACGCCGGCAGCATCGATGCGATCGTGGCAGCCTGCAAGGCCATCGCTGGTCATACCGGCGTGGTCAGGCTGCAGGACTTCGTGATCAACACGGACGTGATCGTGCTCTCCACCCCGGAGATCGCGGGACTGCCGTATGTGATCTCGGGTCTGGTCGCCGCCGGCGGTCTCGCCGCCGCATTGTCCACCGCTGACGGGCTGTTGCTCGCCATCGCCAACGCGTTGTCGCACGACGTCTACTACAAGATGGTCGATCCCAACGCGCCGACCGTGCGCCGGCTGATGGTCGCCCGCGTCCTGCTGCTGATCGTCGCCGTTGTTGCGGCCGCGACCGCCGCCACCAAACCCGGCGATATCCTGGCCATGGTCGGCTGGGCCTTCTCGCTG
>CALROE020000419.1:0-4374 GCA_943369715.1 Bradyrhizobium ivorense | reverse complement strand
TGTCGGCGATATCGTGCGCCATGGCCTGACCTGGGGGCTCGGCCACACGCTGACCCTGTTCGTCTTTGCCGGCGCCGCGATCTGGCTCGGCCGCGCGATCCCCGAGCATGTCGCGCGTCCGCTGGAGACCGCGGTCGGCATCATGCTGGTCGGGCTCGGCGCTCACGTGCTCTGGCGTCTCTGGCGCGACCGCGTGCACTTTCATCGCCACGGCCATGACGACGGCACCGTCCACATCCACGCCCACAGCCATGCCGGCGAAACCCGGCCGCATGCCCGCGCGCCGCATGCGCATGGCCACGGCTTTCGCTGGCGCACGCTGCTGGTCGGCCTGATGCACGGCATGGCCGGCTCGGCTGCGCTTTTGGTGCTCGCGGTGTCGCAGGCCGCCAGTCCGGCGGTCGGGCTCGGTTATGTCGCGCTGTTCGGGATCGGTTCGATGATCGGCATGGCCGTCTTGTCGACGGTGATCGCGGTGCCGCTCGTGGTCTCCGCGCGGTGGCTCACCTGGGCCAACCGCGGGCTGCAGGGCGCGGTCGGCGTCGTCACCATCGCGATCGGCGTCTCCACCATTGTTGAAATGGTGTTCGGCTAAGGCCTTTCGCGCCCGTTAACGGTTCCTGATCGCGCTGTTTCGGATTTGAACTGTTACCGATGCTTACGCGTTAGGCTTACTGGCAGTTTGGCCGGCGGCTTTAACCCTTGGGCTCGGTTGTTCGGATAGGTTGCTGCTCGGAGACAGGGAGCCTGCAACCATGCGTGCTGCAATCGCACTGGCCATTTTGATCGGAACGACGGCGACGGCAGTTGCCGGTGGCGGTTTCGAGATCGTGATTCCCGGCCGGATTGGGGTGCCCATCATCATTAACGGCGTCGATGCTTCCTATGCCGTGGTCGAAGGCGACTGGGGTCTCGGCAAGGGCGCGCAGGTGCAGACCAAGGTCTATGGCGGCCGCTATGTCGATCCCGTGCCCAATGTCGGCCATTACTACCCGAGCGGCGGCTTGATGCCGGCCTACGGACGCCTTGAAATTCAACCGCCGGCCAACCGCAAGCTGCCGCAGCCCGCGGAGAGCTATCATCAGTCATGGTCGGCGCAATCCAATCCGCCGCAGCCGCAGGCCGATGTGCCGTTCTATCCGCCGCCGGTGATCGTCGCGCCGCAAATCGACGTGCCGCGGCGGGAATTCCGGAACTGATCGGCAGAGAATTTTCACACCAAGAGTCCACGCCAACAAAAAGCAGATCCACAGGAGAGAGCAATGCGTAAGACGATTTCAGGAATGGTGGCGGCGGTTGCCGTGATGATGACGATGGGCGCCGCGCCCGCGATGGCCTGCTACACCGGCTGCGCGCCGGCCCCGGTCTATGTCGCTCCGGCGCCGGTCTATTCCGGCTGCTACACCGGCTGCGGCGGCTGGGCCCGCGAGCGGCTGCCCGATCCGGTGCACCAGTATTATTACGTCAACCAGGGCCCGACCTATTCCGGCCCGGGCAACTGGGCGCCGCGTCCGGTCTATCAGGAAACCTCGGTGTCCTACGGCCGTCCCCATTACGGCTATCGCATGCACCGGCACTACGGCCACCGCTATTCGGTCCGCCCGGGCGTCCGTTACGGCTACGCGCCGCGTCTTGGTTACGCTCCGCGTCACGGCTACATGCCGCGTCACAGCATGCGCCATCACGGCGCGATGATGCATCGCCATCACGGCCATCACCAGGGCCATGCGCTGCGCCGCTACAACTGATCTGAATATCGCTTGAGACTATCAGCGCCCGTTCGCATCACGCGAGCGGGCGTTGTGCTGTATTACTTGCCCATCAGGCCGAGCTTGCTGGCGCCGATATAGAGTGCCAGCACCGCCGCATTCGATACGTTGAGGCTCTTGATTTCGCCGGGCATGTCGAGCCGCGCCACCGCGCTGCAGGTCTCGCGGGTCAATCTCCGCAAGCCCTGGCCCTCGGCGCCCAGCACCAGCGCCAGCGGCTGCTGCAACGTCATCGCGCCGAGATCCTCGCTGCCCTCGCTGTCGAGCCCGACGGTCATGAAACCCTGATCGTTCAACTCGTTCAGGGCGCGCGCCAGGTTGGTCACGGTCACCATGGGCACCAGCTCCAGCGCGCCAGAGGCGGATTTCGCCAGCACGCCGGTGGCCTCGGGACTGTGCCGCGCCGTGGTGACGATGGCCTTGACCGCGAACGCCGCCGCCGAGCGCAGGATGGCGCCGACATTGTGCGGATCGGTGATCTGGTCGAGCACCAAAACGATGCCCTCCTGCGGCAGGTCGCCGATATCGGGCGAATCCAGCGGCTCGGCCTCCGCCAGCAGGCCCTGATGCACGGCATCCGGGCCAAGCCTGTTGTCGATCAGGTCCGGCCGGACGATTTCGGGGGTGACGCGCAGGTCGATCTTGTCGTCGGCCAGCCGTTTGGCGGCGTTTTCCGTCAGCCACAGCTTGCGAATCTGGCGCCGCGGGTTGGCCAGCGCCGCCGCTACCGTGTGCCAGCCATATAGGATGACCAGCCCGTCGGGGCTTGCCTCGCGGTCGCGCCCGTCGCCCCGGCGGCCGAATTGGCGCCCTTTGTCGGGTCTTTTGCCGCCTCCACGCTGAAAGCGCGGTTTTCGATCACGATCGCTCATGGCAGGCTTGTGTCACGGGTTCCGGATAATGGCAATTTGGGGCCCTGGCGACCCGGATTACCGGGGGCGTCTTGGTTGACTTTGCCGGGCCGTTTCCCCCATAAACGCGCCAACCGGGAGCTCGCCATCGGCGACCGGTTTTAACGTCATCGTTTGACCTTCCTGCCGCCATTTTCGGCGGGTGGGTTCCGATGCTGTTGAGCGGGGGAGTGTCCCGAGTGGCAAAGGGAGCTGACTGTAAATCAGCCGTCTTACGACTTCGAAGGTTCGAGTCCTTCTTCCCCCACCAGCCTTCGCGCGCAAGCGAGAAGGCTGCCCCGCCGAAGCCCGGCGGGCGAAGGCGGGCCGTATCGGCGCGCTACGGCTGGGCAAGCCGACCTGCCTGGCGCCTTGTATATAACCCCCTCTGAGATCGCGAAGCCGGGATGCCATTCACCGAGATTGCACGATTTCTGCTGCGGGGGCTGAAGGCCAGGTTCCGCGATCAGAAATGCGAATTCGACGTCATCCGGCGGCATCTGCGGCCCGGCGATCTCGTCTGCGACATCGGCGCCAACAAGGGCAGTTTTGTCTGGTGGCTGTCGCGCTGGTGCCGGGGCGGAAGGGTGATCGCGTTCGAGCCGCAGCCGGCATTCGCCGCGCGCCTCGCGGCGGTCTGCCGCAGCCTGAAACTGGACAATGTGACGGTCGAGGCCAAGGCGGTCTATTCGCGTTCCGGCGCGCAGGACCTGTTCGTGCCGGCAGGCCATTCGCCGGGTGCCTCGCTGACCCAGAAGGCGGCGGAAGCGGCCAGCTTCACCACGCTGTCGGTGCCGGTGGTCGCACTCGACGATTATTTTGCCGCGAGCGACAAGGTCGCGCTGCTCAAGATCGACGTCGAGGGCGCCGAGCTCGGGGTGCTCCAGGGCGCTGAGCGGATCCTGCGCCAGCACGCGCCGCTATTGGTGTTCGAATGCGAGAACCGCCATCTCGCGCCCGGCCATGTCGGGGATGTTTTTGCCTGGCTCGAGACCCTCGGCTATCGCGGCAGCTTCATCTGCCGCGACCGGCTGCTCCCGCTGTCGCAATTCGATGCGGATGTGCACCAGCGCCAGCACGGCGAATGGTTCTGGAAGAGCCGGGATTACTGCAACAATTTTGTCTTTGCCAAAGCATGATCACCCCTGGTCGCTGACAGCCTCCGTCACCGGGAAGGGGACGCCGGGCAGATAAAGCCGGACCGGACGAATCTCGTAAACCGCGCTGGGATTGACCCGGCGCAGGTCGCGGGCGGCCTCGATCGCGGCCGCTTCGCTGGCGCAGTCGAGGACATAGAAGCCCAGCAACTGTTCCTTGGTCTCGGCAAACGGGCCGTCGATCACCGTTCCGGCGCCCGGGCCGCGCAAGGTAATGGCCTTCTTGGTTGCCCCCAGCCGCGCCGCCGGCCCGAGCCGTCCCTGCTGTTGCAGCCGGTCATGCACCTGATTCAGATCGACCATCAGCGCCGCGTCCTCCTCCGGCGTCCAGGAGGTGACCTCGGTTTCGACGTGATAGGCCAGGAAGGCATAAAGCATCGGTATCTCCTTTTGCCGGTCGGCTGTTTGGGCTCGCCTGAACGCGGTTGGGTTCAGCCCGGGATGAACGCGGTTCACCCGGAGGACGTCTGGCCAGGGCCAATCCCGACAATAAGCCCAATCCCGACAAGCCGGCATTTTGCGGAATCGCAGCCCCGCTGGAAACGTCGTCGTGTGTCG
>CALROE020000418.1:0-4380 GCA_943369715.1 Bradyrhizobium ivorense | reverse complement strand
CGTGACGCCGCCGGTGGCGACGACATGCCCGGCCGGCCAGGTCGGCACGCCTCCGAACTGCAGGGCGCCTGCGCCGGTGGCGACGACATGTCCCGCCGGCCAGGTCGGTACGCCGCCGAACTGCACGACTCCAGCCCCGGCTAACAATTGTGTTGGCGGCCAGTTGCAAGGCGGCCAATGTAACTGCGGTAATGGCCGGCGGCTGGTAGGCAACACGTGTGTCGCGCTGAGTTGCAGCGGCGGTCAGATGATCGGCGAAAACTGCAGTTGCAACAACCGGGCCTTCATCGCCAAGAAGACGTCGTTTACGACATTCGAGTGCGTGGCACAGGGGGGAGCGGTTGCACCTATTGTGGCACCAACGTGTCCGGCAGGACAAACCGGCACGCCGCCGAACTGCACGGCGCCTGCGCCGGTCGCGTGTCCGGCCGGCCAGGTCGGTACGCCGCCGAACTGCCGGGCGCCTGCGCCGGTTGCTTGCCCGGCCGGTCAGGTCGGCACGCCGCCGAACTGCAGGCCCCCTCCGCCGCCGACGCCACCGAAGGTGACGCCGCCACCGACCCCGCCGGCCTGCGCGCCGCCGAAGAAGCTGAACCCGCAGGGACAGTGTCTCTGAGGCTTATTCGCTCAGTATCCGCGACGTGACTGCCCTCACGTCGCGGCCTTGCCGGATGCCGATGAATGCCGATGCCCGAGCCGGTGCAGACACGGAGGTTGAAATCTCTGCTGCGCATGATCGGCGCCCTTGCCGTGCTGTGCGGCCTCGCCACCGGTGCGCTCGCGCAGAGCCGCACCTATTCATGTCCAAAAGGCAACGCGATCACGCTCACGGTGATCGGTCCGAACGCGATCGAGGCCGGCCCGATCGAGGGCGGTACGATGCGATTGAAAAAGACCCCGGGTAATCCCCTGCGCTTTTCCGACGGCGACTACGCGGTACAGATCTCGCCGGACCAGACCGGGATCACGGTGGAAATTCCGGACTGGGGATCCGCCAAATGCAGCTTCATGCCGCAGGCCGCGGCGCAGGACGGCCGGCCCGGTCTCGGCAATTCCGACCCGTGCGGACCCGGTTTCCATCAGGCGCCGCAGACCGGCCGTTGCGATCCCAACGACGCGCACCCCGGCCGCCGCGTCACCAACGAAGGCAAGCTGCCGATGGCAGGCATGTCGCTCGGCGGCATCATGCGTGGCGCCCCGTCGATGTCGGCGGCGAAGCTGGCGAGCCTGACCGAGAAGAGCGGCATCACGCTTTTGGAGCGCGCCGGCACGATGGACGGTTACGACTGGTTCAAGATCGAATTCCACGGCCGCATCGGCTATCAGTGGGGCGGCATCATGTGCTCGGATCAGGCGATTTCAGGCGTTTTGCAGAAGTGCTGATAGCGCTTGCCGGCAACCCGGCCCGTAACTGTGCATGGGGTTGTTTTCGATATTTTGCTCAGGTTCGGCCAGGCATCGCCATCGGAAAGTCGGGCGCCGTACCTGCCGGCCGGCCGACACCATCGAAAACACTTGCCTTTCAGTAGTTTGAGATCGAAACAGGTGCTCGTCGCCGCCGATCGCTGCCCTCGTTGGCGATTTCAACGTTAGTTTGGGCCGCACCGATTCGACGAGGTTTTACAGCATCATGACCATCCGCCTGCATCGCGGCGATCTGCCCGATTTGTCCCGCTATACCGATTCGGTGGCAATCGATACCGAGACCATGGGGCTGCATCCGCACCGCGACCGGCTCTGCGTGGTGCAGCTGTCGAACGGCGACGGCAGCGCCGACGTGGTGCAGATCCCCAAGGATCACACCGACGCGCCGAATTTGAAGGCGCTGCTGGGCAATCCGAAAGTGACAAAAATCTTCCACTTCGCGCGGTTCGATCTTGCGGCGCTCTACAACGCCTTCGGCGTGATGCCGCAGCCGGTGTATTGCACCAAGATCGCCTCGCGGCTTTGCCGCACCTATACCGACCGCCATGGCCTCAAGGATCTGGTGCGCGAGGTGCTCAACGTCGATCTGTCGAAGCAGCAGCAGTCCAGCGACTGGGGCGCGCAGAGCCTGAGCGAGGCGCAGCTGTCCTACGCCGCCTCCGACGTGCTGCATCTGCATGGCCTGCGCGACCGGCTCGACGGCATGCTCGCGCGCGAGGGCCGGCTGGAGCTGGCGCAGGCCTGTTTCGGGTTCCTGCCCTCGCGGGCCCTGCTCGACCTGCAGGGCTGGGACACCGAGGACATTTTCGCCCATTCCTGAGGGCGCAGGCGCTATGCCGCGGCGCTCCGCCCCGTTTCGGTCACACTGCTAGCGAGTGTCGGGCTGCAAATTCTGGCGATTCCGGGTAGTATGGCCGCGATCCCAGCGCTTTGGAGCAGCGGTGAATTCGGTTCAAAACCCACCCTATCAGGCCGGAATGGATGCCCGCTTCCGGATTGCGGCGCGCCACAGCCGGATGGTGCGGTTTTTGCGCGTTGCGGTACCCGCCGTCGTGGCCCTGTCGATGACGGCAATCGTCTTCGTCTCGGTCTATAATCCGTTCCGCATGCTGCTGCCGAAGCTGCCGGTCGACATCGGAAACCTGGTGGTTTCCGGCACCAAGATCACGATGGAAGCGCCGCATATGTCCGGCTACACGCCGGATCAGCGGCCCTACGAGGTCTGGGCCAAAACCGCCACCCAGGACCTGACCGATCCGGACAAGGTCGATCTCAGGACGCTGCGCGCCAAGGTGTTGATGGAAGACCGCACCACAAGCATCACGCTGGACGCCCGCAGCGGGCTGTTCGACTCCAAGGCGCAGCTGCTGGACCTGCGCAAGGATATCTTCCTGCAGTCTTCCAGCGGCTATGAAGCCCGGATGTCGCAGGCGCTGGTCGATATCGGCAAGAGCACGGTGACGTCGGAAGAGCATGTCGACGTCAAATTGCTCAACGGCACGCTGAGTGCCGATCGACTGCGGATTACCAACGGTGGCGAAGTGGTGCGGTTCGAAGGCAATGTCGTGCTCAACCTGGATAATCTGGGTCCTCCCGGGGAGGAGGCGCCGCAGCCCGAGCCCGCTTCTGCCAATCAACCTGCCAGGACACGATCCGTGTCCGGCAAATCCGCCAACCCGAAATGATCTTGATGATGATGTTTTCCCGGCGCAGCACTTCGACCATGCGGATCGCGCATTATGCCTGCACGGCCGCCTGTGCGTTGTCGCTGCTCGCCGCCGGTCAAGCCGTCGCGCAAAGCGCGATGTCAGGCGTGCCCAACGCCATGCAGGGTTTTTCGCAGAATCGCGACCAGCCGATCCAGATCGAAGCCGCCTCGCTTGAAATGCGCGACAAGAAAAAGGAAGCGACCTTCGCCGGCAATGTGAAGGTGATCCAGGGCGACACCACCATGACGTCGAAGAGCCTGGTGGTGTTCTACGATGGGGGATCGGCGCCCGCCACCGCACCTGCCGCCAATGCCAAGGGCGCTAACGCGAAAGCGGCAAAATCGGCGCCGATGCAGGCTGCGACCCCCGGTCCCGGCGGCAGCTCGTCGATCCGCCGGCTCGAGGCCAGGGGCAATGTGGTGGTGACCCAGAAGGACCAGGTCGTGACCGGCGAGAGCGCCGTGTTCGACACCAAGGCCAACATGATCACGATGCTCGGCGGCATCGTGCTGACCCAGGGCAAGAACGTGCTGCGCGGTGACCGGCTGATGGTGGACATGGCGACCGGAGTGTCGCGCGTCGAATCCGACTCAGGCCGGGTGCAGGGCCTGTTCATATCCTCCGGCGGCGGCGGCGCTCCGGGCATCCCGGGAATGCCGGGTTCGAGTCCGGCGCCTGCGCCGTCGCCCAGTCCCTCAAATAAACCAAAATAACATCAATCACTTGTAAGATAGGTACCAGTGGCGAGGTTGAAGCTCGCGGGGCAAGCCTGTATCTACCGGGCGGCTGGTGGCGCGATCCGTGCCTGAGATCGAGGGTGTTTCCCTCGGGCAAGGGCATCCGTTCATTCATGTCGCCGCGGCCAATCGACGGGCCGGCGGCGGGTCGCGTGACACCGTGAAAGGCTTGAGCGAAGCGGGGGATGGTGGATTTACTCAGCATGTTCCGTCGACGGCCGGCCAAGCGCGGTCCGGCCGGATTTGCGCGCTCGCGTGAGGACATCACCGCGCTCGGCGATACCATTGGCGACATGCTGACCAGTCCGGTGCGCGATGCGCCGCCGATGGCCCGCGAAGCGATTCCCGTTGCCCATGATGTCGTGCTGCCGCGGCCGAGCGCGCCCGCGCCAGCGGAAAAGCCGCGTCCGCCAAAATCCAAGGAAAAGTCGAAGGTCAATGGCGCGACCGCGCCCCGGCTGACCAAGCGGGCCGGCTATCTGGCTGTGCATAGCGTGGAAAAGAGTTTC
>CALROE020000417.1:0-4384 GCA_943369715.1 Bradyrhizobium ivorense | reverse complement strand
TGATGTCCGGCGATGTGATCCACCACCCGATCCAGTGCGCGGCGCCGTGGCTCGCCAATGCCGCCGATTTCGATCCCGCCGCCGCGCTTGCAACCCGGCTTGGCCTGCTGCGGCAGCTTGCGGACACGCCGAGCTTCTTGCTGACGGGTCACTTCCCCGCGCCGACTGCCGGCCGCGTGGTCAGCCATGGCGATGCATTCCGGTTTCGGTTCGAGGATCACTAGTCGCGGCAACAACAAGACAGCAGAAAACGCAGGGGAGTTAACATGAATTTCCGCACCATCACGCTTTCATTGCTCGCACTCGCATCGGCCATGGTTCCGGCCCATGCCGAGGATGCGGCGGATTACCCATCCAGGAAGATCAGGATGCTGCTGCCCTACGCGGCCGGCGGCGGCGGCGATGTGATCGGCCGCCTGCTCGCTGACGGGATGGGCAAGCGCCTCGGTCAGGCCATCTTCATCGAAAACCGCACCGGCGCGGCCGGCACCATCGGCACGCAGCAGGTCGCGGCTGCCGCGGCGGACGGTTACACCATCACGATCGGCGGCATGACCACCCACGTGCTGGCGCCGGCGGTCTATCCCAGCCTGCCCTACGATCCAATCAGGGATTTTACCACGCTTGGCCGAATCGGAACGTCGTCGATCCTGCTGGTGGCGACCAACGATTTCGCCGCCAGCAGCATCGGCGGCTTGATCAAAATGGCAAAGAGCGGCGCGCCGATCCAGTACGGCACCTGGGGTGTCGGCTCCACCGGCCAGTTCTGCGGCGAAATCCTGTCGCAGCAGGCCGGCATCCGGTTCGAGCATGTTCCGTTCAACGGCATCGCCAAGATCGCCAACGATCTGCTCGGCGGCCATATCAAGCTGGCGATGCTGGATATGGCGACCGCAACGCCTCTGGTGCAGGGCGGCAAGCTGAAAGCGCTGGCGGCGTGCGGCGAGCGCTCGCCGAGCCTGCCCGACGTCGCGAGCTACAAGGACCAGGGCATCGCCTTCGAACGGAGTCTCGCGTGGGCGATGTACGCGCCCGCCGGCCTCGCCGAGCCGGTCGCGCGCAAGCTTTCCGATGCGCTGAAGCAAGCGCTGGCCGACCCGGAGATCGCGCAAAAACTGCTGGCGCTCGGCGTTACCGCGAGTTTCCTGCCCGGCGACCAGCAACGCGACGCCAACGCGCGCGACATCGAGGCGTGGAAGAAGGTCGCGAAGGAAGCGGGCATCGAGGTGAAGTAGCCAGCGTGGGAGCTGCGTGGCCTGGATGGAGCCAACGGTCGCGCGAATGCGCGCCCGTTGGCGCAATCCGGGAATCTCTACTGCGGCACGAGCGGCCCCGGATTTCGCAAGAGCTCCATCCGGGCTACGGGTTCAACTTGCCCTCACCCGAAAAATGTCTCGAACAGCAGTTTCAGGTTGAGGACCACGATGACGCCGGCCACGATCCACGCCACGGCCGCAACCGGCAGCGAGATCGCGAACTTGCCCATCTTGCGCCGGTCGGACACGAACCGCACCAGCGGAATCACCGCGAACGGCAGCTGCATCGACAGGATGACCTGACTGAAGACCAGAAGCTGTCCGGTGCCGCGCTCGCCGTAGAGCGCGGTGACGATGATGACCGGGACGATGGCGATGCCGCGGGTGAGCAGCCGCCGCGCCCAGTTCGGCAGGCGCAGGTGCAGAAAACCTTCCATCACGATCTGGCCGGCCAGCGTCGCCGTCACGGTCGAGTTGAGGCCGGAGGCCAACAGCGCCACCGCGAACAGCGTCGAGGCGATCGACAACCCCAACAGCGGCGACAACAGCTCGTGGGCCTGGCCGATCTCGGCGACGTCGGCATGGCCGCTGGTGTGGAAGGTGGCGGCGGCGACGATCAGGATCGCGGCATTGATGAACAAAGCCATCATCAGCGCGATGGTGGAGTCGGTGGTCGCCCATTTGATGGCGTCGCGGCGGCCTTCGTCCGACCGTTCATAGGCGCGGGTCTGCACGATCGAGGAATGCAGATAGAGATTATGCGGCATCACCGTCGCTCCGATGATGCCGATGGCAATGTAGAGCATCTCGGGATTGGTGAAGATCTCGGTGGATGGCACAAACCCCCTCAGCATCGCGGCGACCGGCGGCGCCGCGGCGGTGATCTGGATCGCAAAGCAGACCGCGATCACGATCAGAAGCGCGATGACGAAAGCCTCGAGGAAACGAAAGCCCTTGTTCATCAACAGCAGCAGCAGGAAGGCGTCGAGCGCCGTGATCAGCGCGCCGCCGAGCAGTGGAATGCCGAACAGCAATTTCAGCGCGATCGCGGTGCCGATGACTTCGGCGAGATCGCAGGCGATGATCGCCGCCTCGCAAGCCAGCCAGAGCATGAAGTTGACCGGCCGGGAATAGGTGGCGCGGCAGGCCTGCGCCAGGTCGCGATCGGTGACGATGCCAAGCCTGGCGGCCAGCGCCTGCAGCAGGATCGCCATCAGGTTCGAGATCAGGATGACCGACAGCAGCGTGTAGCCGAACTTCGACCCGCCGGCGAGGTCGGTCGCCCAGTTGCCCGGGTCCATATAGCCGACCGAGACCAGGTAACCGGGGCCGGCAAAGGCCAGCAGCTTGCGCCACCAATGGCCGCCCAGCGGGACCGCGACGCTCCCATAGACCTCGGGCAGGCTCTTCTGGATGTCGGCAGCCGCATCGGCTCGCCAACCGGCGTCGCTCGGCAGGGATTTCGGCGAAGAATCAGGAGGCAAAGCAGGAGTTTTGGCGTCCATTTCGGCAAGATGAACCATCTTGTCCTTCAATACCACGCATTTGCAACTGCCCCTGGACGCCTGCTTGTCGGGAAGCGGGTGGCTGGATCGTCCTTGAGGCCAGACAACGGCAGCCTAGCCACTTGTCAGGAACTCAAGCCATGACCGCGATCAACCGCACGCCACGCCTGCCCAAAACCTTCAACCGGCTGGCCTGGTCCAATCTGGCGGCACAATCGGCCGAGCAGATCGCGCTGGCCGCAGCCCCCATTGTCGCGGTGCTGCTGCTCGGGGTCGGGGAAGGCCAGACCGGCCTGCTGCAGACCGCGCTGACGCTGCCGTTCGTTCTGTTCGCGATCCCCGCCGGCCTCCTGGCCGATCGCATCTCGCGGCGCCGGCTGATGGCGGGTTCGGAAGCTTTGCGCGCGGCGGCGCTGGCCGCCATCCTGATGCTGATCTGGCTGGATTGGCTGTCGCTGCCGTCGCTCGCCCTGCTCGGCTTCGTCGCGGTATGCGGCACCGTCGCCTACAGCGTGGCGGCGCCCGCGCTGGTGCCGTCGCTGGTGACGCCCGACCTGTTGCCATCGGCCAATGCGCGGATCGAGTTGGCGCGCACTGTGGCGTTCGCCAGCGGCCCGGCGCTGGGCGGCGTGCTGGTGGGATGGGTCGGCGCGGCACCGGCATTCGGGTTTGCCGCGGCCCTGTCCGTGATCGCCGTGGTGCTGCTGTCGGGGATCCATGAACCAGCCCGCGCACCGGCGCCGCGCCGCCATCCGCTGCAGGAGATCAAGGAAGGCGCCAATTTCGTGCTGCATCACCCGCTGCTGCGGCCAGTGTTCGTCACCCAGTTCATCTTCAACACCGCGTCGTTCCTGC
Source organism: Bradyrhizobium ivorense (assembly GCA_943369715.1). GTDB lineage: Bacteria > Pseudomonadota > Alphaproteobacteria > Rhizobiales > Xanthobacteraceae > Bradyrhizobium > Bradyrhizobium ivorense_A. Next base: position 768 of record CALROE020000417.1, on the reverse strand, counting down.
TGCTGGCGGTGTTCGTGCCCTATGCGGTACGCCGCCTCGGACTATCGGCGACCGGCGTCGGCCTGACGCTCGGGATGTACGGCGTCGGCATGGTGGTCGGCGCGCTGCTGGCGACGCGGGTGATGCGCCGCCTCGCCTTCGGCATCGTGATCGGGCTAGGGCCGGTCACCGGCTTCGTCGCCGCCTGCGTGATGGCGCTGACCACCTTCATCCCGTCGCCGGCGCTTGCGGGTCTGAGTTTCTTCCTGCTCGGCGCCGGCCCGATCCTGTGGGTGATCTCGACCGCCACGCTGCGGCAATCGGTGACGCCGCCCCGGCTGCTCGGCCGCGTGTCCGCGATCAACATCCTGAGCTATGGCGCGCGCCCGCTCGGTTCGGCGCTCGGCGCCCTCGTCGGCGGGCTCTACAGTGCCGAGATGTGTCTCTACCTCGCCGCCGCGATCTTCGGCGTCCAGGCGCTGGTCATCCTGCTGTCGCCGGCGGTGTCGCTGGCGCGGCAGCCGGACATGGTCGGCGACGGGCCGGGCGTGCTGTCGGCGCGCGCCAGCCGAGTTAGCCCGGCGTGACGACCTCGCCGTTCTGCTTCACGAACGGCGTCACCGGATTTTCGAGCAATGCCAGCACCGCTTCCGGCGGCCGGCACAGTTTTGTGCCCTTCGGCGTCACCACGATCGGCCGGTTGATCAGGATCGGATGCGCCAGCATGAAATCGATCAGATCGTCGTCGCTCCATTTGGGATCGGCGAGCCCGAGCTCCGCGTAAGGCTC